>CAYIAN010000012.1:0-12885 GCA_964361435.1 uncultured Candidatus Saccharibacteria bacterium | reverse complement strand
CGTGTGCTCTTCCGATCTGAGCACTCTAGTTTGGCAGGCTTCCGGACATTTAAAGAACTTCAATGATCTGCTTATTGAATGCAAAGAGTGTCATACTCGTTTCAGGGCAGATGAGCTAGAGAAGGACAAATGTCCGCACTGCGGAGGGAACAAGTTTACCAAACCTACTCAGTTTAACGCCATGTTCAGGACAAACCTTGGTCCGGTAGAGTCAAAAGAAAACACGGTGTATCTCCGTCCGGAAACAGCTCAGGCAATGTTCGTAGATTTTCCAGAGATAGTGAGAAGCATGAGGGCAAAACTTCCCTTTGGCATTGCTCAAATTGGCAAGGCTTTCCGGAATGAAATTACTCCGGGGAATTTCATTTTTCGCTTGAGGGAGTTTGAGCAGATGGAGGTGGAATATTTTATAGAGCCTCCGCAGACCAAGAAAGATTGGGAGAAATATTTTGATTTGTGGCTTAGGGAAATTAGGAAGTGGATTAAATTAATTGGCATTGATGCAACCAGAGTAAAGGAGGTAGATATTTCCAAAAATGAGAGAGCTCACTACAGCGAACGTACCGTGGATATAGAATTTGAATATCCATTTGGTCAAAAAGAGCTTTACGGTTTAGCCTACAGAACGGACTATGACCTCAAGGCGCACCAAAAGCATTCAGGCAGAAGCCTAGCCTACAAAGATGCAAAGAGCGGGAAGGAGGTAATTCCTCACGTAATAGAACCTTCCTTTGGAGTAGAGCGCACTATGCTTGCGGTTTTGGTCTCGGCATATAGTGAGGAGAAGGTCAAAAGCGCTAAGGGAGAGGAGGAATTGAGGGTGATAATGAAGTTGCCTAAGGCCATTGCCCCATACAAAGTGGCGGTACTGCCTTTATCCGACAAGCCAGCTTTAACCAAAATAGCAGAGAAAATCAGGGAAGACTTGCAAGAAAGATTCGTTACCGATTATGATGTGACCCAAAGTATCGGCAAGCGTTACCGCAGGCAGGATGAGATAGGTACGCCCTATTGCGTCACGGTGGACTTTGAATCAGTCGAGGATGGCAAAGTCACAGTACGAGATCGAGACACCATGGTGCAGGAACGCATTGCAGTGGCAAAGGTTGGGGAATACTTGGAAGAAAAATTAAACGCATAGAAAAATATGATAGAATCGCATAAAACCGTTTTGGATAACGGCCTGAGGGTTATAATCACCCCCCAAAAAGACAACCCGGCGGTGACGGTCTTGGTTTTGGTTGAAACAGGATCAAAGTATGAAACCCAAGAGCTAAATGGCATCTCTCATTTTCTGGAGCACATGTGTTTCAAGGGGACAAAAAAGCGCCCGACAGCCCTTGCTATCAGCACTGAACTTGATGAGATAGGGGCGATCTACAATGCCTTCACCGGCCATGAATACACCGGTTATTATGCCAAGGTGGACAAAGATCATTTTGATAAAGCGTTGGATGTGGTTTCAGATATATACCTGAACCAAGTTTTTGATCAAAAGGAGATAGATAAAGAACGGGGTCCCGTGATAGAGGAGATCAATATGAACGCTGACACTCCCATGCGACAAGTGGCAGACAATTTTGTAACCCTCCTTTACGGAAGTCAGCCGGCCGGCATGTCGATTCTCGGCCCCAAAGAAAACATTAGAACGCTCACGAGGGACAATTTTATTCAATACAGGAAGGACCATTACGTTCCAGAGGCAACAGTGGTAGTAATTTCTGGGGCGGTAGAACCCGATAGCGCTACCGAGAAAGTGAAAGAGATCTTCTCCGGGATGGAAAAAAATCCCAAGAAAGGAAAATTGCCGGTTAAGGAGAGTCAAAATAAGCCCATGCTCCACCTAGTAAAAAAAGATTCAGATCAAACTCATCTGGTTTTGGGGGTAAGGGCGTACGATAGGTTTGATAAGAGAAAGTATGCCCTTGAGGTTTTAGCCACTGCCCTTGGAGATGGTATGAGCTCAAGACTTTTTAACAAGGTCAGGGAACAGATGGGAGCCGCCTATTACGTGAAGGCAGGAGCTGATATGTATACGGACCACGGGTATCTAATGGCTTGGGCTGGGGTGGGAAACGAAAGGCTTATAGATTCCATCGAAGCCATAACCGGAGAGTTTAAGAAACTAAAGGAAGAAGAATTAGGCGGTAAGGAACTTCAGAAGGTCAAGGATTATATTGTGGGGAAAATGATGCTGGGATTGGAGACCTCGGATGATTTAGCTTTTTTCTACGGGGAACAAGAGCTTTTGGACAAAAAACTAGTTAAAGCCGAAGAGATAGCACGAGAGATTAGAGCCGTTAGCGCTAAGGATGTTTTGGAGGTTGCCAAAGATATTTTCCAAAACAATAAACTCAATTTGGCCCTGATTGGACCAAATACGGATGAGTATGTGTTGCGGGCAGTTTTGAAAATAGATTAGAATAAGAGTGTGGTCCAGCAAAACATAGAAATATCCTGGGTAAGCCTCTGGAGGGTTATTTTAATGATTGGCTTTGGCTTCGCGCTCTTTTTGATGAGAGAAACCGTGGCGATACTTTTATTAGCTCTTCTTGTATCCACTATCTTTGACAGGCCGGTAGACGCCCTGGAAAGATATGGCGTCCCAAGGATCTTGGGTACTATATTAATCTACATCCTCACTTTCGTACTCCTAGCTTTTCTTTTCTATACCGTTATTCCTATAGCCATTATTGAATTCAATAACTTGCTTAAAAATCTGAGTGGGGTTTTGGATGGCAGCGGTCTTTCTTTCTCCGGAGATCTTTCGTTTTTTAATACGGACATCAAATATTTCACAGAAACTCTTCTTTCTGGAGGCGTGCCGTTGATTGAAATTCTGGGGTCTCTAGTTGGTGGAGTCACCTTTATGCTAGCAGTGATAGTGCTTTCTTTTTATCTCACCGTGAGTAGGGACGGAGTAAGTAAATTTCTGGTGGCTCTTTTCCCAGAAGCTCTAGAAAAAAAGATCTTGGGTCTATATACACGCACCAAGGCTCGTATTGGAAAGTGGTTCCAGGCACAGCTTCTTTTAAGCCTGGTTGTGGGAACACTAGCCTTTGTGGGCTTGTCGTTGCTCGGAGTGAAATACGCGTTAGTCTTAGGGCTCATCGCCGGGGTGTTGGAGCTTATTCCCATTGTGGGACCGATATTTGCTGGAGCTTTGGCGGTAAGTATCGGCCTGACGAGCTCTTTGACTCTAGGAATGTACACATTGATTCTTTTTCTTGGTATTCAGCAGTTGGAGAATAATATATTGGTCCCCCTAGTTATGAGGCGCCAGACAGGAGTGCACCCCGTGATGATTCTAATTTCAATTTTGGGAGGTGCCCAGATTGCCGGAGTAGTGGGAATACTCCTTGCAGTCCCCACGGCGGTATTTTTGCAAGAGATGGCAGAAGAATGGATGAGTGTGAAATCCAAGCGCAAGGGTGGCCGCCTTGCGGTATAAGGACTATTTCTCTAATATGCCAGTCTAGACTCTTATGCAAAATAAGCTTTATATCACAACCTCAATTGCCTACACCAACGCTCCTCCTCACATAGGGTACGCCTTAGAATCCGTGCAGGCAGACGCTATGGCTAGGTGGAGTCGCCTTAAGGGACATTCGACATATTTCCTAACAGGTACGGATGAACATGGATCTAAAATAGCTAAAGCCGCCGAAGAAGAAGGTAAATCTCCAGAAGAATTTACGGATAGTATTGCCAAGAAGTTTATTGATCTTAAAAAAGCCTTGGATCTCACTTGGGATAATTTTATAAGAACTACCGATCAGAAAAAACATTGGCCAGGAGTAGAAGCTCTCTGGCATAAATTGGAGGAACAGGGGGATATCTACGAAAAGGAATACGAAGGATTGTACTGTGTTGGGTGTGAAGCTTTCCTCTCAGAGAGAGACTTAGAGAATGGACTTTGTACCAATCACCAAAGAGCTCCGGAGGTAATCAAGGAAAAGAATTTATTTTTTAGACTTTCTAAATACCAAGATCAGATTAAAAAAGCCATAGAATCGGGAGAGATGGTTATTGAGCCAGAGGGAAGACGCAACGAGATATTGAGTTTCATAGAGGATGGACTGGAGGATGTAAGCTTTTCCCGCTCAAGAGAAAAATTGAAGTGGGGAATTCCCGTGCCAGGGCACGAAGATCAGACAATGTATGTATGGTGCGACGCCCTCGCCAATTACATTTCAGCCATCGGTTACGGACAAAATGAGAAGGAATTCAGAAAGTGGTGGCCAGCGGATATCCACGTAATTGGAAAAGACATTTTGCGTTTCCACGCTGCTATCTGGCCGGGGATGCTCTTGGCCGCAGGGTTACCACTGCCAAGGCACATTTTTGTTCACGGGTTTATCAAATCCAATGGAGAGAAGATGTCCAAAAGTTTAGGGAACGTGATTGATCCCGTGGATTTAGTAAATAAATATGGATCGGACGCCGTCCGTTATTATCTCCTTAGAGAAATACCTTCCAACGAGGATGGGGATTTCAGTATTAAGAAATTTGAAGAAATATATAACGCCGATTTAGCTAATGGCTTAGGGAACTTTGCCTCGAGAGTATCAACGCTCGCCGAAGGGGTGGATTTTGGGGGGCTTGAAGCTAATGGTGAAATAGAGAAAAAGATCGGAGAAGCCATTAAAGATGCCGCAGGGAGCGCCAACAAATTTAAACTGCACGAAACCGTGGCTAGGATATGGACTCTTATTCAATATGGAGATGGATACGTTAATGAACACAAACCTTGGGAAAGTAAGGATAAACAGATAATATTTAACTTAGTTTTTCTCCTTCGCGCCGTGGCTGATTTAGTGGAACCAATTGTTCCCAAAGCCAGTGCTAAAATCAAAAAAGCTTTTGCATTAAAAAAGGAAAAAATCGTTAGTGCAAAAAAAATTGAGAATCTCTTCCCTCGTCTGGATAAATAATGCCCAAGTTAATAGACGTTCATAGCCACGTTCAATTTGCCGCCTACGAAGGTAAGGGAGATGCAGTTATAAAACGGGCCCTAGACGAAAATATCTGGGTGGTAAATGTGGGCACTCAAAAAGATACCTCTTGGGCAGGAGTAGTAATGGCTGAAGGATATAAAGAAGGCGTTTATGCCACTGTTGGTTTGCACCCCATTCACACCAGCAGGTCATATCACGATACAAAAGAGTTAGGAGGAGGAGAATCGGCCAAAGCTTTTGTTAGCAAAGGAGAAAAGTTCGACTTTGATTTTTATAAAGAACTTGGAAAAAATAAGAAGGTAGTTGCCGTGGGGGAATGCGGATTGGACTACTACCGTCTGGATAAAGAAACTAAGGGAAAGCAGATAAAAGTTTTTGAAGTACAGATTGAATTAGCGAAGGAGATAGAGAAACCCCTGATGATCCACTGCAGAGAAGCTTTTGGGGATTTAGTGGAAGTGCTTCAGAAGAATAAGTCTTCCTTGCGCGAAGATTGTCCGGGCATTAACCACTTCTTTACAGGGTCAAAGGAGAATGCAAAGGATTTAATGGATCTAGGTTTCTACTTCTCGTTTGGAGGAGTATTGACTTTTACGAGAGACTACGATGATTTAGTCAAATATATTGGTCTGGAGAGAATCGTGCTCGAGACGGACGCCCCCTATATCACGCCCATCCCTCACAGAGGAGAAAGGAATGAGCCGTTGTTTGTGAAGCATACCGCCCAGAAATTAGCAGAGATTTTAGGCAAAGACCTAGAAGGGGTGCAAACGAAAACGACAGAAAATGCCGCTAGAGTCCTCAACCTTTAATTTTTATGCTTTTAACCATAAGCTAAAGCTATGTATCCTTTTTCTAAGATAGAGAAGAAATGGAGTGAAAAGTGGCTCAAGAGCCGCATTTACGAGCCCAATTTAAAGAAAGCCAAAAAGCCTTTCTATAACCTCATGATGTTTCCATATCCTTCGGCGGAAGGATTACACGTAGGAAACACATATGCCTTTATCGGCTCTGATATATACGGCAGATTGAAACGTATGCAAGGGTATGACGTTTTTGAACCAATTGGATTAGATGGTTTTGGAATTCACTCGGAGAATTACGCCATTAAGGTTAGAAAACACCCTGGGGCGTTAGCGGAGATCTCAGAAAAACGTTTTTACGACCAGCTTCAAAGAATCGGAGACGGGTTTGCTTGGGAAGAGCGTCTTCAAACGTACGATCCGGAGTATTACAAATGGACTCAATGGATTTTCATCCAGATGTGGAAAAAAGGATTGGCGTATCGCAAAAAAGCCAGCGTTAACTGGTGCCCATCGTGCAAAACCGTACTCGCCGATGAGCAAGTTGAAGGGGGGGTGTGCGAGAGATGTAAGAGTGCAGTAACAAAAAGAGAGTTGGAGCAATGGTTTTTCAAGATCACTAAATACGCAGGAAAACTTTTAAGCAACCTAAAAAAAATTGATTGGTCTGAGCATATAAAAACTGCTCAAAGAAACTGGATCGGAGAAAGTAAAGGCGCGATGCTGCAATTCGCTATATCTGGATCGAAGGAAAAAATTGAAGTTTTTACCACTCGTCCAGACACCATATTAGGTGCCACGTACATGGTACTTGCCCCGGAGCACCCCTTAATTCAAAAACTGATAGAAAAAATACAGAATATTAAGGCGGTTAGTGCATATGTCGAGAAGACCAAAACAAAAACCGAAAACGATCGCATTGCAGAAGGGAGAGTTAAGACAGGGGTTGAGTTGAGGGGGATCAGAGCTATTAACCCAGCAACGAAAAGAGAAATCCCAGTTTGGATTTCCGATTATGTAATTATATCGTACGGCACAGGAGCCATTATGGCCGTTCCGGCATATGACGAAAGAGACAAAGATTTTGCAAAAAAGTTTAAGTTACCAATAATCAAAGCAAAATTAACGGATGGGGAGCAAATCACCAAAAAAGTGGGAGGCAAAATAGTTACTCGCTATCACTTGAGAGATTGGTTAATTTCTCGCCAGAGGTATTGGGGACCACCCATTCCTATGATCTACTGCGAAAAGTGTGGTTGGCAACCGGTACCAGATAAAGATCTACCGGTTCTTTTACCCAAAACCCAAAACTTCCGTTCCAGGGAAGATGAAAGGGGACCCTTAGCTGCCATCCCCAGTTTCTATAAAACAAAGTGTCCGAAGTGTAGGGGCGAAGCGGTACGGGAAACTGACGTGTCGGACACCTTTTTGGATTCCGCTTGGTATTTCTATAGATATCTTAACCCCAGAGATAAGAAGCAGGCCATAGATAAATCCCTAGTCAGAAAATGGCTTCCAGTTGATATGTATATCGGTGGGACAGAGCACGCAGTACTCCACCTCCTCTATTCACGTTTCTTAACGATGGCCTTTAAGGATATGGGGTTTGTAGATTTTGAAGAGCCATTCTCCGTTTTGCGTAGTCACGGATGGGTTATTAAAGACGGAGCCAAAATGAGCAAGTCTAAAGGGAACGTTGTGGTGCCAGATCAATACCTGAATGAATTGGGGGCAGACGCGTGGAGAATGTATTTGATGTTTCTTGGTCCGTATCAAGAAGGAGGAGATTGGAGAGACTCTGGCATTATGGGCACCGTGAGGTTTCTCAATAGAACTTGGAATCACTTTGGGAGAGTTAAGGTAAATAACGCAAAACCCCTATCTTTCTGGATGCATTCAGTGATAAAAAAGGTAACCGAGGATATAGAAACCCTGAAATACAATACCGCCATTTCTGAATTGATGGTTACATTACGTCGTTTCGAAGATGAGAGGATTAGTGGGAAGAAAGATCTAGAAACCTTTTTGCTTCTCCTTGCCCCGTTTGCAACTTTCATCACGGAAGAGCTGTGGGAAAAACTTGGTAACGAATATTCTATTCACCAACAATTATGGCCTCGGCACAGCGAGAGGGGGGTTGAGTCGGGTAAAGTCAACTTGATACTACAAGTTAATGGCAAGCTGCGCGGTACGGTCGAGGTAGTCAGGGGACTCAATCAAGAACAAGCAGAAAAAGTCGCCCTAGAAGAGCTCAGGGTTGTTTCGGCCCTCTCTGGCAAGAAACCTAAGAAAATAGTCTACATACAAGACAAGCTAGTTAACCTAGTAGTCTAAGCACATGCAATAATCTAGAGACATGAAAGTAAGTAAATATATTTTATTTGGAATTCTATGCGCGGGCGGGATTGTTCTTAGCGTCTCACGCTACGGCGTTGATGTTACTGCAGAGCATATACTTCTCATTATCATGACCATTCTTCTTCTAGCCCACATACTCTTTGGAGAATATTTTGTAAGTCGCAAATTAAAGAACATCAAGCACACCGAGCCTCACAAACTCACTTTCTTCTTAATAAACTTAGCGGGGATTTTGGCCATAGTCTCGGCCATCTATTTCATTTTTGAGCCTATCTATTGGTTGACATCAATCAGCCTACTCTTTGTTTCTGGGATCGTTTTTCATATTGTTTCCAAAAAAGTCACTACCAGCGTCGAATTGCAAGAATTTTGCAACTATAAAATATTTATAGAAGCATATGGTACGCTACTCTCGCTCTTTAGTATTTTTTTCCTGCTACGCTTCCCTAGTTTATTTGTCTACTGGGCTTTGGGAGGAGTGTTTATGATCTTACACCTCAACGGTCTTATATTTTTCAAAAAAAGACTTTATAATTTCAACTTTATTCCAGTGCACTTACCTCCCAAACCATTGGTTAGCATAGTGGTGATTATGTATAACGAAGAGGCCTTCATTACTAAAACGCTAGAGCACATTAAACAACAGACATATAAAAATTATGAAGTTATTCTAGTGGATGACCAGAGTAGCGATAATACGGTTATGGTAGCAAAGCAGTACCTCAATAAATTACCGCTTACCATAGTTAAGAGAAACCACAGTGGGCCGGCACATTCACGCAACCACGGAGCTTCTCTCGCTAGGGGAAAGTTAATACTTTTCTTGGATGCAGACACGCATATTTCACCAAATTTCATCCAACAAGCTGTCTCCAAGATGCGCAAACAGCACCTTTCAATGGCAGCTCCGGACTTTACGCACGACAGTTCACGCTTTTTAGATCGCTTGGTAGGTAGTATATACGGTACCTGGTTGAAAATGGTGCAATTCCATAATCCTAGGGCTGTTGGATTTTGCCTATTGGTCTTAAAAGAGGTACACGATAGGATTTGTTTCGATGGGCAGGTTTTGATCGCCGAAGACTTTGACTACGTAAGAAGAGCTAGCCGTATCGGCAAGTTTCGCATCATTAAGGGCGCGCAGGCGATTACATCCTGGCGTAGGTTTAGAAAAGAAAACGCGGTGCTACTTATACTTAAGTATTTTATTGTGGAGCTCTATCGCCAAAATATTGGCGAAGTGCGGAAAAAGATAGTTTCCTACGAATTTGGAAACTACGGAAAATCTGATTCAGCGGATAAGAGATGACAACTTATTGTATCTACCTAGACTACTTATTCTCGGGAAACGCTCTACTTTGCATCTAGAGCAAGACGGAAACCAAGACCAGAATCGTGTCTCGTTATCGGATCGCCAGCCTCTCTATTTGCGGATCTAAAATAACATTCACAAAGATACCAACCACCACCCTTAATAACCTTTTCAGTTCCGCTTGATGGTCCTTTAGGATTACTTTGCGAGCTACCGTCAAAATAATCGTATTGATACCAATCCGCAGTCCACTCCCATACATTTCCGGCAGTATCATACAGACCGAAGTTATTCGGCCGAAGTGAACCAACTGAGGCCGTTTTACTATATCCATCAGCTACATCTCGGATATCTTCATATTGGTAATCTAAGCGATGTTCAAAGTAAAAGTTTGCATATTTGCCCACATCACCAAGTTGATCTCCCCAGAACCAATTGGTACCTGTACCCCCTCGCGCTGCTTTTTCCCACTCCGCTTCTGTGGGAAGTCGCTTACCAATCCACCTTGCATAGGCACTTACATCATTCCAGTTCACATGTATTACTGGATGATCCATACGATTATCGATCGTTGAATCTGGGCCCTCTGGCGAGCGCTACGTTGCTCCTGCTACTAACTTCCAACCAATATCTGTTCCTTGAATAGGAGTTTCGGATATATCTGCGGATACCACTACCATGCTGGCGCCGTGATCTTTCGCATTTGTTATATATCCAGTCGCATCTACAAATTCCTTAAACTGTCTATTTGTTACTTCATATTTATCAATATAAAAAGCATCCACGTAAACTTTGTGTGACGGCAATTCGTCGTTGAAAAGCAGCGGGTTTGCCATCGGCGACCAACCTTCTCTGGGTTCGCGTCCCATTGCAAAACTACCAGCGGCGATCAAAACCATGTTATCCGTAGAGGCTGCTTTAGGAGTCGTCTGCAGACTTTGAGAATTCAAATCAATAGTTGGCTGCTTTTGATTAAATGTTTGTAAATACTTCTGGATAGAAATCCACCCGATTCCGATGGTTAAAACAACTAAGATTCCCGTAATGTAAATAATCGGATTTTTTTTCATAACTTCATTATACTAACTAAAGAGATTTCCCAACTGGCGGAGGAGGTGGGATTCGAACCCACGTTTCCCTTGCGGGAACCGGTTTTCGAAACCGGCGCATTAAACCACTCTGCCACCCCTCCATAGTGTTAACTCCACAATCTTTTTCCCAGGAAATAGATAACCCTATACTTCATTTAAACTAAACTCATTATCCAAAGTAAACACCCTGAGTCAATATTTACATTTACCATTAGACTTATGGGGTCTCCCAATAATCTAACAAATCCCTAGAGGTTCTTCTACTGTGCCGAATATCCCCAGTATACTTTTAAAAGTTCGATGTGAACTAACGTGAATGGTTTCGAGTTATGTTTCTACAAAAGGCTTAACCGGCGGTTGGATACCAAGGTTGTGCTACTGCGCACAGCATGAAATCCTGTTACTGCCGCTACAAGATGCTCCTCCACACGCCGGAGCAGGGCAACCGCAAGTACGGTAGCGATAGCGATTGGGGCAGGTACCGGAACAGGCGCCATAACCACACCAACCGCCGTTTACAGTGCCGCATGACTGGGTCTGACCGTTTGAGTATGGGCAGGAAGTTCCATTGCATCTTTGCGTTGTTGTGATGGTGTACGTTTTTGAACAGGAAGAGCACGAACTCCAGGAGCCCACGCAGTTTCTATCAGTTTGGCTTCCATAGCATGTCTGGCTGGTAACGGCACCGCTGCACGGAGCGCCGCCACAAACAGGTTGATTACAGGTAGCGGAGCGAGTTTGGGTTCCGGCAATAGTTTGGCAAGTAGAAGAGCATGCGCTCCAAGAACCATAAGAGTACCAACCGTTGGTAGTGGGAGTGTCTCCATAACAGTACTGGCTAGTAACGGCGTCACTGCACGCAGCGCCCCCGCACGTCGGAGCAGGATTGTCGCAAGCGGCAGAGCGGGACTGGGTTCCAAGGGTATTTTGGCAAGAAGAAGAGCACGCGCTCCAGCTGCCGTAAGACCACCCGCCGTTTATTACTCCACAAACTATATTTTGTGTAACTTCACCGATGCAAGATGCCCCTCCACAAGAAGGAACGGGATTGGTACAGGTGCGGGTTTGTCTTTGCTCACACGCAGTGTAAGCTCCACAAATGCCATCGTCCAACCAGTTACTCCAACCACCGTTAGTAAGAGTACAACAGCTGTTAAGAGCACTGTATGAATTATCATCACAGTCGATGGTATCTAATGATTGAATAGTGTTTTGTCTTGCCCACCCCACGGTTGGTAGGACATTGGAAACAACCCGAGTAGTTGTTGCAGCCGCCCAACCGTCACTATCCTTGTCCTCCATCCACATAAAGGATTTCTCTATTCGCGATCCAGAAGCACTTTTGCTTATTATTCCATAGATCTGCAGTTCTCTATTGGGATTGAATACTAATATTTGGTCTGTGTTCAGGGTTAAAGTATATCCTTGGTTGATAACTATGTTTCCGTCCTCTACTCCCAAAATGTTTCCTGACGGAGCACAATTTTGCGAGATGATGTAATCGGAACCATCAGTGGGAGCAGTGCAATCAACGGCCATTGCAGGTGGGGTAAAGAGAAAGATAATCCACGAACCTACAGCGACCGAGAGTAAGATGTATATTCTCCTGTTCATTTTGAGAGAGAAGTGATGTTCGGCCTAACAGCGCGGGTACTGCACCCCTATTTAATTCGTATTCTTACCGTTTATCACTCAGATTTGATGCACCCACGCTTTTCTTCTCAACGTCCTAATTATATCCCTAAATAGGTAAAACTCCCTTCTTTGTGGATATCTTACTTCGGTGCTATCCAGGGATTACCCCGGTCGATTGTTCCCCATTGTGGACCTGGGGAGAATCGAACTCCCATCTGTGCAGTGCAAATGCGCTATTCTGCCATTAAACTACAGGCCCTCCCGCTTCATACTATTCAAACTTTCTACTTTGTGAAGTCTGGCGGAGGGAGTGGGACTCGAACCCACAAGCCCTTGCGGACCACTTGTTTTCAAGACAAGCTCCTCATCCAGCCGGATTCCCTCCAGATCTATTCTATATAGTTATCTCACTGAGCCAACTATTTTGTAAATAGTGTTCCTCTGCATGACAATCGTCTTGAAGAGACGAAATGGGTACGCTAATGTGAGAATTACCGTTTTGTGAGCAAATATCTAAACAGGACGGTCAACGGGGCCCGTGGTATAACGGTAACACACGTCCATGGCATGGACGGGTTCGGGGTTCGATTCCCCGCAGGTCCACCAAAGCTGGAAAATATTGTCCCCGTCCCCATTTTCCTGAACTACTTCGTAAAATAACATGCAACGAGGATTTATACAGATTCCGATTTTAATAGCGATTATTGCCGCCGTCGTTCTCGGCGGCG
>CAYIAN010000011.1:0-13326 GCA_964361435.1 uncultured Candidatus Saccharibacteria bacterium | reverse complement strand
TGAAGGAATAAGTTCCATAGGGATGTACTATCTTGCTTTCCGCGCAGGGGACAGTACTTTATTAAACCATCTTTATGCCGCCATCTTTTCCCTATTGCTCTTTGGAGGAGCTTATGCAATGAGCAAAGGAAAGGCTATGGGTCTGGGAGATGTAAAGTTGGCCACCGTTTTGGGAATCTGGTTAGTTTTACCGGATATGGTTTTGGCCGTGACTCTGGCTTTTATGGTGGGTTCTATTGCCGGGTTGACCATGATGCGCTTGGGGAAGCTTAAGTTTAAATCCAGCGTTCCCCTTGGCCCATCTATTGCTACTGGGGTTACTTTAGTGTTCTTTTTCGGCTACGATATAGTTAATGCCTATTTCAAAATTTTCGGACTTTTTTAGGCATAATAGAAAGGGTTTTACCCTTATTGAAATAGTTGTGGTTGTAGGCATCATAGCTATTCTTTCCTCGATGATGTTGGGGTATAGCCAGCGGAATAATAGGCAAGTTCTTTTGGCGACCACCCAAGCCAAACTGGCTAGTGTTTTTGCTAGGGCAAAATTTTTGAGCATCCAAAGTTTTTTTAATTTAGAGGAAGAGGATGAGTTTGTTTGCGCATACGGTGTGAAGATTGATTTCGGCGAACCCCAAAGGGTATCTATATTCCAAAGCATAAACGACGAGCCGTGTTCTGGCCCCGATAATCTAGGTGATGATACTTTTCTAGAAGACTATCCTTTATATGAAATGAAGTATTTAAGCGGAGAATTGAATCAGTTGCAGCTATCCAATAAAGGCATAGTATTGACCGGAAGCGGATCCGATTACGTTATATTTGTACCTCCAGAACCTAGGGTTAAGTTTAGCGGAAACAATAATAATCTGACCGTGAAAATTGCAGCGGATGACAATGAAAATTTTGAGCTAAGCGTAACTGTTAACGAAAATGGCCAAATTGAATTGGATTAAAAAACAACAAGGACAGCTGCTTATTGAAGCTATGGTAGCCGTGAGCTTGATGCTCGTAGGGCTTTTAGGGATATTCGGAGTTCTTTCTCGTTCTTTGGGGTTGAGCAGGGTGGCCGCGGATCAGTTCGTGGCTGTAAATCTTGCCTCGGAAGGAATTGAAATAGCGAAGAACATACTGGACAAGAACTTTCTGGCAGTCGGCGCCTCTTGGAACGCGGGTTTCTTCGATGGAGAAGAATATTATGTAGATTATAGAAGCGAAGGGTTGGGAGATTGTACTACCGACGAATTGTATTTCACCGGTCAAGGGTTTTATGAGTGTAACCCCGTGGGTAATACAAAGAGTAAATTCAAACGCGTTTTGGAGGTAGCGATTAAGGCAGATGGGAATATGGTGGCAGTCAAGTCTACGGTTAACTGGACGGCAAGAGGGGGATTAAATTCTGACGTCACCGTTGAGGATCATTTTTATAACTGGAGGAAACCATGAGACAACCATTTAAAAACAATCAAGGATTTACATTGATGGAATTATTGGTGGCCATGACCGTTTTCTTGTTGGTAGTGGGGCTTTCTAGCGGTGTTTTTTTACAAACCCTTAGAAGCCAAAGAACCATCACGAATATCAGCGAGAGCATGAACAACGTTACTATAACTCTTGAACAAATAGCCCGAGAGATGCGTACGGGATTTGATTTTGAAAATCCCAGTTCAGATCGTATTGGTTTTCGCGATGGATATGGAAACTACGTTGCGTACGCCCTCGTTAGTTTAGGAGAAAATGGATCGGGCCCTCATGCCATTGGAAGATGCTCGGAGGAAATTTGTGGCACAGAAGATGATTTTAAGCCCGTAACATCTTCAAACGTTGAAATAGATGGATTGAGGTTTGTCTTGAAAAATGGCCGTGTGCCCCTAATCACCGTAGCCGCAGAGGTTTCAATAGACAGCAAGAGGGATGAAAAGGAAGCTAGTATTACCCTGCAGACAAGCGTAAGTTCCAGAATAATCGATAAAAATGGCTAGAACCACAGAAAAAGGACAACTGATGTTATTGAGCGTTTTACTCATATCGAGCGCTGTGTTGGGTGCAGCTACCATTGCCGGTCTTCTGGTTTCGTTCCAACTGCGTCAAACGGCTGATGCCGAGGCTTCTGCGCAGGCCGTTTTTGCAGCAGATGCTGGAATAGAAAAAGCCCTATATGAGAAATATAAAATATACAAAAGTCTAGAATTTCCCTGTGTTGAAATATCTTCTAATAGCAATAACGAAGATCAATTTGTCATAGGGGCAGGTGAAGGTAGGAGCATAGAATATATGGTGGCTTTCCAGAGGAATATCGATGGCGAATGCGTCATTGCCCAATCGGGGGGACGTTCGGGCAGGTCTACGCGTGCTTTCATTCTCTACTTTGAGGGGATAGAAAACTTTGGCGATCAATTTATAGAATAACGGCCGTGGATAGAGCACAAGCAAAGGGGCGTATAAGAAAACTCAAACAAGAGATCAATCACTATCGTCACGCTTATCACGTTGAAGATCAATCTCTAATTTCGGATCAGGCGCTGGATTCACTAAAGAATGAATTAGTCAGACTGGAGAAACAATACCCAGATCTAGTTACTCCGGACTCTCCAACTCAAAGAGTGGGGGGAGAACCAGCCAAGCAGTTCAAAAGAGTGCGCCACGAGATCCAGATGCTCTCTTTCAATGATGTTTTTTCCGAAGATGAACTACGGGCTTGGTGGGAAAGATTGGAAAACTATTTGAACAGGAAGATTGAGATAGAGGCGTATGTAGAACCCAAGATAGACGGGTTTGCCATAGAGCTCATCTATCACAAGGGGATTCTGGTTCTCGCTTCAACCAGGGGAAACGGACTGGCGGGAGAAGATGTTACCTCCAATGTAAAAACCGTGGAGGCCATCCCGTTGAATCTTAACGACGTATCAAAAATAGCGGTGCCCGAGGATTTAATTGTAAGGGGAGAGATTTTTATGACCAAAGAAGAGTTTGAACGTATTAACGCTCGCCAGGGCAAAGGGGGGGATAAGATATATGCAAATCCCCGCAATACTGCTGCCGGAAGCATTAGACAACTCGATCCCAAAATAGCTGCCTCAAGAAGATTGGATGCAATAGCGTATGCTCTCATGAGCGACCTGGGACAGAAAACGCATGCGGATGAACACGATTTGCTTCATAAGCTTGGATTTAAAACCGACAACAAGCACCACAAGCTAGTCTATTCTCTGGAGGGAATATTCGAATACAGAGATAAGTGGGAAAAGGGAAGAGAGAGATTGCCGTATCAGATAGATGGAGTAGTAGTGGTGGCAAACAACAGGGGGTTATTCACGGAACTTGGCACCGTGGGAAAGGCGCCCAGGGGAGCAGTGGCATACAAGTTTTCTCCAGAAGAGGCCACCACTGTTTTGCAAGATATTAAAATACGAGTGGGGAGAACAGGGGTTCTGACGCCGGTTGCAGTGCTGGAGCCAGTAGAGGTAGGGGGCGTTACGGTACAACACGCAACTTTGCATAACTTTGATCAGATTGAGCGCTTGGGCGTAAAGATAGGGGATACAGTAATTGTTTCTCGCGCAGGGGATGTAATTCCTCAGATAGTTAAGGTTTTGCCGAAGCTACGTTCAGGCAAAGAGAGAGCCTTTAACGTTCCTACAAAATGTCCCATTGATGGATCGCCGGTGATAGCCGAAGGAGCCGTTTGGAGATGTTCCAATAGAGATTGTGGAGCGCGTCTCCGGGAAACTTTGAGCCATTTTGTGTCGAGACAGGCCTTTGATATTAGAGGAATGGGTCCAAAGATTATATCCCGCTTCATAGACGAAGGATTCATTTTGGATTTCGCTGACATATTCAAGTTGGGAGAAGAAGAGATCGCTGTGCTGGAGGGTTTTGGCGAAAGATCCGCTAAAAAACTTCTGCAGGAAATAGGGGGGCGCAAGAGGATAGATCTGGCACGGTTCATATATTCTCTAGGCATTTTGCATATCGGAGAAGAAACTGCCCATATTCTTGCAAGAGAAATAGCGGGTAAGGTGAGTAAGCCTACCGATCTTTTGAAAACCATTGGCAACATCTCAGAAAACGAACTGATGATGTTTCAAGACATAGGCCCCAAGGTAGCCAAAAGTATCAGAGATTGGTTTAACAGTCTTAGAAATAAAGAGATTCTTCGCAGATTGGATGAGGTGGAAGTTATGATTATCAAATCGGATCGCCCCAGTGGAGGACGACTTTCTGGCAAATCGTTTGTAGTGACAGGTTCTCTTGAATCCATGAGCAGAGAGACAGCACATTCTCGTATTAGAGCCCTTGGTGGGAGTCCCTCTGGATCTATTAGTAGTAAAACTAGCTTTTTGGTCGCAGGCGGAGACCCTGGTTCAAAGTTAGGAAAAGCCAGAGAATTAGGAGTACGGGTGCTTACGGAAAAGGAATTTTTGGATATGCTATCATAGAAATCTATGGAATTTGATGTACGTAAATATGCTAACCTCGCTCGTATCCGATTAACGGACGAGGAAGAAACAAAATATCAAAAAGATCTAGAAGAAATCTTGGGCTACGTTGAAGAGCTCACTAGGGTAAAAACCGAAGGGGTGGAACCCATGACAGGGGGTACTGAACTGAGGAATGTATTCCGGGAAGATATACCTGGAGAAAAGGATGTTTTTGTACCTGCCTTCCCGGAAGAGAGTAACGGGCACCTCAAGGTGCCAAAGATTTTAGATTATGAAGCTTAATGAGTTGACTCTCAAGGCGACTGTCAAAGGCATCAAGAGTGGTGAGTTTAAGGCCGTTGATGTAGCTAAGGCGACCCTCGATGAAATAGACGCGAAAGAGGGGGATATAGGGGCATATCTCACAGTTAACAAGGAAGACGTCCTTGCTAGTGCGCAGGCGGTTGATAGCACAATTGCATCAGGAGGAAAAGTCGGAGATCTAGCGGGGGCGCCCATAGCTCTCAAAGATGTAATTCTCTATAAAGGATATCCAGCAACGGCAGGCTCAAAAATCCTCAAAGATTACAAAGCGTCATATGACGCGACGGTTTCCAAGAAGTTGCGCGAGTCCGGTGCGGTGATGATAGGCAAAACCAATATGGATGAATTTGCGATGGGCAGTTCCACGGAGAATTCCGGCTTCAAGCTAACTAAAAACCCAAGAGATTTGGAGCGTGTCCCAGGGGGATCTTCCGGTGGCTCTGCGGCAGCGGTAGCAGCCAATATGGCGAGTGCGGCTTTGGGTTCCGATACGGGAGGCTCTATCCGTCAGCCAGCTGGTTTTTGTGGCATCGTCGGGTTAAAGACAACCTATGGGGTAATCTCTCGTTATGGATTGATTGCTATGGCTTCTTCGTTGGATCAAATTGGCCCTATGGCAAAAACGGCGGAAGATGCGGCTATAGTTTTTAAAGCCATTGCCGGATACGACAAGTTGGATTCTACGAGTAACGTAAAGGCTCAGTACGGACAGGAGATTTTAAATCCAGACTTCGAATCTTTAAAAAAGTTGAAGATAGGTATTCCAAAAGAATATTTTGAGGGTGGGCTGGATAGTGATGTAGAAGAGTCTTTACAAGAGACCATAAATTGGTTCAAGCGCAATGGTTTTTCGGTAGAGGGAGTAAGTTTGCCTAATACCAAATACGCCTTATCTGTTTACTACATATTGATGCCCGCGGAGGCGAGTACCAACCTAGCCCGATTTGATGGTATAAGATATGGAACGAGAACGGAAGCGCAAAATCTGGAAGAACTTTATCTCAAAAATAGGGGAGAGGGATTTGGGGCGGAGGTCAAAAGGAGGATTACCTTGGGAACATTTGTACTCTCGGCCGGTTACTATGAAGCCTATTACGGCAAGGCCCAGAGGGTAAGATCTTTGATTAAAAGAGACTTTGATGAGGTATTTAAAAGAGTAGACGTGCTTTTGACTCCTACCACCCCCACTGTACCGTTCAAATTCGGGGAAAAAAGCCAAAGTCCTCTACAAATGTATCTTTCTGATATCTTTACCATCCCAGCTAATTTGGCTGGCGTTCCCTGTATTAACATCCCGGTGAAGGGAAGGGAGAAGAAATTACCGGTGGGGTTTCAGCTAACGGGAAAACACTTTAGGGAGGCAGATATCCTCGGGTTGGGGATGTTTTACGAAGGCCAGTAATGTGGAATTATTGGGAAAATTGACTCCCAAGTGGGTTAGCTATAATATAAAAACATGAAGAAAATTTCATTTATGGTTGTAGTCTTGGGGCTTTTGGGGGCACTACTACCGCTACAATTTGTTTTTGCCGGTATGGTTCCGCTACCTGAAATAATTTCGTTTACCGCAGAGCCGCCTAGAAAAGGGGTCCAGATGATTATGTTTTTACTTGGTCTAGTATCAACTCGAAATATTGCAAGATATCGGATAAGGGGGTCTTTTTCTCGGGGAACAAAAAGTTCAGATCCTCTGGTTTGGTCCAAAAAGAACTGACCGGATTGGAGCTCGGAACTTTTCATCTTAACTGTTATGACAAGGCGGGCAATTACGACGAGGCTTTTGTCACCGTCAGAATTGATAGGCCTGAGGTTGTGATAAACTCTTTCGCGGCATGGTCGATCGAAAAAGATAGTGACATTCATAAGTTTAAATGGTCTAGTGAAAATGCTGAGTACTGCAAAATCTCTGATTATGGTAAGGGGGGAGGAAGTTTGTATTTTCCAAACGAAAAAACACGTAAACCCTCCGGGTCTGTCAATAAAAAACTGACTGGGTTGATAACCGGTGAATTTAGGATACGTTGCTACAACTCAGTAGGAAGTTACGACGAAGCTTTTGTCACCGTCAGAATTGATAGGCCTGAAGCCGTAATAAACTCCTTTACTGTGAATCCGGTTAGGCCCGAGAGTGACATTTATAGGTTTAAATGGTTAAGCACCAATTCTAAATATTGTGTTATCTCTGATAGGGGTAATTTTTTCCCAAACGAAAAACAGCGCAAACCATCCGGATCTGTTAATAAAAAACTGACTGGGTTAAGACTGGGAACATTTTATCTTGCCTGCTATAACGAGACAGGAATTTACGATCAGGCCAGTGTCACCGTCAGAATTGATAGGCCAGAGACACAGTAGTAAATAAATCCCAAAATTTTATATGCCTTCTGCGCGAGCGACCGGGCTCGAACCGGCAACCTCTTCCGTGACAGGGAAGCGCTCTAACCAATTGAGCTACGCCCGCATCTGAACAGGGAAAGTATACTAATCCTTTATATGTTTGACAATCTCATCAAAGGAGGCCCCCCGTTCTTTATAGTTTGCAAACATATCGAAACTGGCTGAGCCTGGCGAGAAAATAACAATATCTTCTTTGGAGGCTTCCGCACTAGCTAACTTAACTACATCTATTAAGGTACCAGAAACTAATTTTGTGGGAGCGATAGTTCCTAGAGCGTTATTAACCTTCTCGCGGTTTGCGCCATAGAGTACTACGAGTTTGACTCCCGCCTCACTCGCGAGGGCGTCTCTTAAGGGTTTGTAATCTAATCCTTTGTCTGATCCGCCGGCTATAAGGATCTTCCTTTTTTCAGGGAAAGCCCTTATTGCCGCACACGTGGTTTGGGGATTGGTGGAGGCGGAATCGTTGTAATATGTGATACCCCTTTTTGTATCCACTTTAGTTAGACGGTAAGGAAGTCCTTTATAATTTCTGATAGTTTCCAGAATTATCTCCGGTTTCACTCCAACGTGAGCACAGATAGCCGCAGCCATAGCGGCGTTTTTGCGATTGTGCTCTCCGGGTATAGTGAGGGAGAACTTGATGTTTTCAAAGTCAACTGCGATTTTATGCCCCTTGCTTTTCTTGGCTACTTTTTTGGCAAATTTATTGTCTTGCATGTAAAAGATAAAATCGTTTGCACTTTGGAATTTAGCAATGCCAAATTTGGTTTCCAAGTATTCTCTGAAATTCTTATGCCAATCTAGGTGATCTGGGAATATTCCAAGCACTCCCGCTATGTGGGGAGAATGTTTAATATCCCAAAGCTGTACGTTTGAGAGCTCCAAGACAGTAATAGATTTCTCGGTAAGTTGATCTAGGATATCCGTAGCTGCCTCTCCGATATTCCCCGCAAGATACACTTCAAATCCAGCATTCTTAAGGATTTCGTATACTAATCGGGTAGTGGTTCCCTTGCCCTTGGTTCCGGTAATCCCGATTATCTTCCCTCGTGCTTTTTCGAAGAAAAGATTTGTGGGGCTCGAGAATTTAACCCCCCTCCTAATCGCTTTTTGGATTTCCGGAAGATTGTAGAGAACCCCGGGGGAGCGGTATACGAGATCGAACTGGTCAAGGTTTAAGAGATAATTTGGGTCAAGCTTTTGATCAAGAAGAGTAACATCCGCCTGGGGGTCGTGTTTTTTGAGGTACTTCAAAAGCGCTTGTCCCTCCATGCCCAATCCTCCTAAAATTGCTATTTTCATGTATATCTATTGTATCTATCCAATCAAACTAGAACTAATTTTAACAAAATTTCTCGCTCTGAACTAATTACTTTGTTCTCTATTGCTGGTTACTGGAAATACGTGGAAAGGACCGTTTCGGGGGGGGGTAATCCTACCGGATGTCTACTTTCCCGATAGCGTCGGGAGAATTTTACTACTACATCTTTTGATATACAAACAAGGTTTCAAAATCTGGCATCTTGGAAATTTTGGGATAAGTAACAATCTTTTGTATTGGCTTCCAAGTTGAGAAATGTGACGTGTTGGTAATAACAATTGCTCCTCGCTTCAACTCTTTTTGAAGTTTGTTCTCGAGAAGCGGCATTAAATCATACGAAAGATAAGAATAAACGATATCGGCATCGTTTAAATTCACATCAAAAATATTTCTGTGTACAAATTGGATATTGCGTCTCCCCCCTAACGCTCTAATTTTTGCGAGAGTAATCCGTATCGGATTGTTATCTATAGCATGCACGGATAAAGTGGGAAATTTTCTCTTGACACGGATGGCGAGTGCGCCGTACGCACAGCCAAGGTCGTAAAAATTTCTGGCGGCTCTGTACTCGAAAATAATTTTCACAATGCTCTTAGTTACCCTTCTGCTAGTTGGCAGGTCGTGTCCTCGCACAACAGAATCAACCACAATAACCAGTAGTAACAACAGAAAACTAAGTAAACCAAAAAGGATTAACAACACAGCAACATAGATCAGGGTGTTCATAGATAATATTTTGAAAACATACTTGCCAATGCCCCTGCTGGATTAGTGGGCGTTCCAGATGATGGGGAGTGATGTAGTTCAATACAGGGAACGCTGTTTAACTCTAAAATCGCACAGGGCTGGTTTTTCCAAGAAATGGCGACATCTCTCGTTAAAAAATCAATACCAGTTACTCGTATATCGAAAAAACGAGCAAGATCCGTGAATAATTTCAAATTATCTTTGTGAACTTTGGGAGTTATTTCTATAAGATCACCTCCTAGCTTTAAAAATGGGTCTTTTTGTAGATAGACAATTTCTCCTTTCTCCGGAACTGTTTTGTAGTTATACCCCTTTTCTGCAAGTAACATTTGAGTCATTTTATTTTCTACAATTTCATAGAGCGTAAATTGTTTTTGATTGGGTTGTCCCCGACGGGGATCATCGTTCTTTTGGTCGATAAGCTTACGTATTGTTAAAATTCCATCGCCAACAATATTCGCTGGCACTTGTTGGACACATACTACAAAATCGAAATTGATTACCGTTGCCCTATAAACGAAAGCGTTGGGAATATACTTTTCGACAATAAACGTCGGTGAGTAAATAATCGCATGAACAATCGCCTCTTCGAGATGTTTTTTGTCTTGTATGTTTGTGGTTACATGGTGACTGAAAGATCCTCCTCTTGGCTTAGCCACAAGAGGGAAGCCGATATGCTGCGCGAATAAAACAGCTTTCTTTTTTTGCCAAAACCAAAATGCTTGACCCTTTGCAGTGGGAAACCCACCTTTTTCACAATGACGTTTAGCCAATTCTTTATCATCAACAATTGCGGAGGTGAACTTACTTGCAAAATCTACCGTCGGTAGCGTATCGAACCGGATAACCTTATCTCCAATTTCCATCTTAAAATGATTCGTAAAACCAAAGACAGATTGCAACACGCGAAAGACCGCACCGCGCTTTTTCATTTCATCAATAAAATAAGCAGATCGGAGCTGGATATCTGAGTGGTTATAGTTAGTTGTAAACTTTGCGAAACCCGTTACGGTAAAGATCTTCTCAAGGAGAACATCAAGGAAGACATCGATTTTCTGTGACAATTTGAGCGGAGGTAAAATGTGGCTAGTTAATTCTTCTAACCACATACTGAGATGGTATAAGTTCGATTGTCCACATCCTTCACAAAAATCCTTATCTTCCACGGAATGATTTTACCATTTATTTTAGTGCTTGATGGGTTTTCAACAATGCGCCGCCAACGAAAAAGTCGGTCAATTTTCCGAAAGTCAGATGTTGGTGCCGACAGGAGGAATCGAACCTCCGACCTAGGGTTTATGAGTCCCTCGCTCTAACCAACTGAGCTATGCCGGCTTAATTCCTAATAGTATATGGAATGACCCCTCTAATTCAACGATTTAAGGAGTTTGGCGACACCGAGCCCTGTGCCATCATGTATTGATTGTCTGAAAACTGGGATGTCAGCAGCTTTTGATTGGATGGAAACTAATGCAGGGGCTTGGGTTAAACCGCCATCCACAATTAGTTTTTTTGGTTTATAGGGGAGTTTCTTGATTTTCGAGGCAACCATTTTACTAAGAGTGGATATAATGGGAACCAAAGAAAGTTTCTTCTTGAGTAGTTTATCTACCTTATTGCCACAACAATCTGTCTTATCCTCTAGGGCATACACCGGCTTGGAAGCTGTAGGGGCAAGGGTGGTGAAAAATGATTTGCGCTGTTTGAACTTGGAACCAATGATTTGCATAATAAACGTTCCTGTGCCATAGGTGATCTTAGTGGTGTAGGGCTTTACTCCGGCGGCGTACATACTGGCTTGCTGATCTCCACATATTGCCTTTATGGGTAAAGAAATTCCCAATACTTTTGAGTTGAGGTGGCCGAATAATGAACCCGATGGTTGTACTTTAGGAAGAATTTTTTTTGGCACTTTGAAGATATTAAGTAGATGTTTATCCCAGGTAAGTTTTTGAATATTGAAAAGCAGAGTGCGTGAGGCGTTAGTGTAATCCGTGATGTGACTTTTTTCTTTGGAAAGATTCCACAGTATCCACGTATCTACCGTGCCAAAAAGAACTTTATTTTCCTCCAAAAGGAGCTTTGCTTTGGGTACATTTTCGAGAATCCAGGCAATTTTGGTAGCAGAAAAATATGGATCTACGGGAAGCCCCGTCTTTTTTCTGACAAGAGAGTTATATTTTTTACCCCATTCTTTTGTTTTCGCGGCAGTGCGCGTATCTTCCCATACTATTGCTGGGTAAATTGGTTTACCCGTTTTTTTATTCCAAAGGATAGTGGTTTCTCTCTGGTTTGTTATCCCAAAAGAAATTAGGGATTTAGAAGAGACTCCAGATTCTTTTACGACTCTCTTGAGAGCCAGTATCGATTTACCAAGTAGCTCCTTGGGGTTTTGTTCCACCCAACCCTTTTTAGGAAAACGTTTATGCAAACGGTAATAGCTTTTGACTAGGAGTTTTAAATTTTCATCAAAGACAAATCCCTTTACTCCTGTAGTCCCAACATCCAGAACCAAAAAACTCTTCATTATTGAATCAGTGCATTAAATATTTTACGGGGATCCTTCTTTTCTTTGGCCACCTGGTAAATAGCTTTCATAAATGGAGGTAATCTCTTTTTGCCAATACGTTTTACAACTAAAGGTAGGGATAAATGCCCCTCACTAAAGTGAGTAATCTTTTTGCCTTTGGCGATCATTGAGCCAGTGGCGTGATTTTTAGAAAACTCGCTACTGCTTGTGGCCTCTAAATCTCCCAAGCCAGCAAGTGTCAGAACGGTTGTCGGGTTACCTTTAAATTGAGGCATCAATGCTCGCATTTCCCTGGTGGCCTGGAGAAGCAATATGCCCCTGGTGTTTGAGCCCATCTTGAGTCCTTCGGCTATTCCCAATCCAAGAGAATATATATTCTTGAGTACCCCGCAGGCAGATGCTCCATGGATGTCATCCAATCGTTCTAGTGAAAGAAAGGTATTCGTAAACAGGGAAGATATTTTGTTGAAGACGCTGCTGCTTGCGGCAAGGCAAGCTTTGGTCTTGAGTCCCATTTTTAACTCCTCTGCGAGCATGGGGCCGGCGAGTAGGGCGATTCGCTCCTTGCCGAAACTCTTTATCAGCAGTTCACTGGTTAGAAATCCTCGTTTACGTTCAATGCCTTTAGTAAGGGAAATTACAATAGTCTTGCCTCCGGGGTGTTTTTTGACTTTGTATATGCATGTATCAATAGCATGAGAGGGGATACAAAAAAACAGAAAATCGGTATCGGAGGCCATCTTTTCGAGAGAATCTTTGGGGAAACAGCGCTTGGGGTCAATATCCCAAATAGATATATGATTATTCTTGTTTTTCTTAAGAACCGCAAAAAGGGCTGATCCTATCTCCCCGGCACCCACTATGAGAATGCGTTTTTGCATATGTCTTTATTCTATCAAATATGCACTTTAATGGCATGGCTTTTGGCATAATCAAAACATGGGTAAAGTGAAAATACCGGGTTATATGAAAAAAGTCCTGGGTGTCGCTTTCCTTGTGATCATCGCCTTATTTATGGGGGGCAATGTGCAAAATAGTGATCTTTATAAGGCATCCGTAGTTAACTCGAAATTCAGTGCTTCATTCGAGAAACCAACTACTTACAACCTAAAAGATTATTACCCCAATCTCGGCTTGATTAAGAGCCTTTATCTTGAGGATACCAACTATGTAAATCCTTCGTCTCCGAACCGTAGCGTCCTATGGTTTGGAGATATGGATGGAGGTAAATTCCGCCAATACAATTCTGCTCCTGAGTCTTCAACCTCGAAGTGCCATTTTGATGAGTTGACCTGGGGAAGTGGAGTCTTGAAATACTCAGTAACTAGCGATAGCTGTTCGCAGGAAGGTTGTGTGCCGAGGCCTACTTGCCTTGATCAAAGTCCGCCTTGCCGCCTGACGTCACCAGTTGCGCCACTAAGATGGTGTTCGTCCGAAAAAACCGTATATAGTCCTCCCGTCATCTTTATCCCCGACAGCTGGGATGGCTCGAAGTGGTCGCGCTCGGGTGTTTCGGGAGTGTCGCATTATAAAAATGGAAAAGTTGTTTGCAAAGGAATAAATTATTGGAAAGGAGAAGTTGTAGA
>CAYIAN010000010.1:0-14919 GCA_964361435.1 uncultured Candidatus Saccharibacteria bacterium | reverse complement strand
CCAGCAATCCATCCATTTACAGAGTCAGTTACTCTGCCTTAGGTGTTTCGTCACTTCCCTTAGGATCAGAGTCTCCACTGCTATCCTTATACAATACCTGACCAACCTTTTGAAGTGAAGACGATAGACCCTCTGATGCGTTTCTTATTTTTGCAATATTTTCTCCCGTGATAACGCTTTTTAAATCATTGATTTTATCTTCTATCTCTTTTCTCGTATCCCCGGGTACTTTATCTCCGGCGTCCTTAAGCGCCTTCTCTGCTGTATAGATCAAAGCCTCACTTTGATTGCGCGTATCGATAAGCTCTCTTTTTGTCTTATCTTCGCTTGCGTGCGCTAGCGCTTCTTGTTTCAACTTTTCAATTTCCTCCTTACTAAGGGCGGTGGTAGCCTCAATTTTTACCGATTGGCTTTTACCCGTTGCCTTATCCGCCGCCTTCACATCCAGAATACCGTTGGCGTCTATGTCAAAAGAAACCTCTATCTGAGGCATACCTCTTTGAGATGGAGGAATACCATCGAGGATAAATCTGCCTAGGGTTTTGTTATCGGTCGCCATCTCCCGTTCTCCTTGAAGTACGTGAATTTCTACAGATGTTTGATTGTCGGCCGCAGTTGAAAATGTCTGGCTTTTTGAAGTGGGGATAGTGGTATTTTTTTCAATCAGTTTGGTGAACACCCCTCCCAACGTCTCTATGCCCAAAGAAAGCGGGGTAACGTCGAGGAGCAAGACATCTTTTACATCTCCCTGAAGAATGCCTGCTTGAATAGCAGCTCCCACAGCCACCACTTCATCGGGGTTAATACCCAAGTGCGGTTCTTTCCCAAAAAGCCCCCTTACCGCTTCCCTAATGGCCGGCATGCGAGTTTGTCCTCCAACCATGAGTACCTCATCTATGTCTCCAAGCTTCAAGCCTGCTCCCTTGGGGCTGGTAGAGGTTACCACCTCTTTCACTAGGTTTATGGATTTATCTATTAAATCCTTAGTTAACTCTTCAATAGTTGCTCTGGTTAACTTCATCACGAAGTGTTTCGGACCAGAAGCGTCTGAAGTAATATAGGGTAAATTGACTTCCGTCTCTACTGAGGTAGAGAGTTCGTGCTTGGCCCGTTCCGCAGCCTCCCTCAGTCGTTGCAGGGCCAGGGGGTCTTTGGACACATCCACCCCTTCCTGCTTGCGGTATTCTTTGATTAAAGATTCCATGATTAACTGATCAAAATCATCTCCTCCAAGGTGGGTATCTCCACCGGTCGCCTTGACCTCAACAGTGTTATCTCCCACCTCAAGCACAGATATATCGAAGGTTCCTCCGCCAAAATCATAGACCACCACCTTCTCGTCTTTTTGTTTGTCTATCCCGTACGCCAAAGCGGCGGCGGTAGGTTCGTTGATAATACGACTTACCTTGAGACCTGCTATCTCTCCGGCATTCTTGGTGGCTTGTCTTTGAGAGTCATCAAAGTACGCGGGTACCGTGATCACGGCCTCTTTTATAGATTCACCAAGCTTCTCTTCCGCATCTCCCTTGAGCTTGCTCAAAATCATGGCGGATATCTCCTCCGGTTTATGCCACTTATCACCCATCTTGATCTCTACTCCTCCATCGGCCGCTGCTTTAATTTCAAAAGAAGAAATCTTTTTATCCTTTTGTACCTCCGGGTCACTAAATTTTCTTCCAATCAATCTCTTAACTGAAGCAATTGTGTTATGTGGATTAGTAATCGCCTGCCTTTTAGCCAGAAGCCCCACTAAGCGTTCGTTGGATTTTGAAATCGCCACAACTGATGGCGTAGTGCGGTTCCCCTCCGTATTCTCAAGAATTTTGGGGTCACCTCCCTCTATGATGGCCATTGCAGAGTTTGTTGTACCTAAATCTATGCCTAATATTTTTGCCATTTTATTTTTCCAAATCTTTATAGACCTTTACTTTCGTGGGCCTCACAATCTTGCCGTTTAATACATATCCTCTTTCTATCTCTTGGGCTATCAGTCCTCCTTTTTCCTTTGGACCATCAATTACCATCACCGCCTCGTGCACGCCAGGATCAAATAGCTGACCCTCCTGGACATCTATTTTCTCAAGTCCGCGCCTACGAAGCAAGTCCTCTAGTTGATTTTGGATAAGATACACGCCCTTCTCTACCTCTCCAGATTTTTCCATTGCTCGCAAAGCTAACTCGAAACTATCCAAAATATTCAAAAGATCTCTGATTATGTCTTCGTTGGCAAAACGAGCTAGTTCTTCAAGACGCTTCATTTCATCTTTTTTGTAGTTAGCTAAATCTGCCTTGGCGCGCTTCCAACCGTTCAAATACTCATCGCATTCCCGGCTGAGCTTTTGGATATTTTCTTTTCCGTCTTTTTCTTTGGACATATAGGGTATTCAGCAATACAAAGTTATGAAAACAGTTAGCTTGTGTCAACCCCCCGTAACCCAAACGAAACAACACTGAAACTCCAAGGCAATAACTGGACGAGATTAAACCCCATCTGGTATACAGATAATGACCAAGGAGGTCAATGTGAACCTAGAGCGTACAAGTAGTACGAGTCAACAACTACCGACTGGGTGTCCTGGACCTATTGCTGATGGGTGGCTCTGTAGTCACCCTGATTGGGTTGGGCATCTGGGGATTCGAGGGTCTGGATTGGCAGCCACTCAACTTGGCGGTGACTCTCGTCGGTTACGGCATCCTTCTCACAGCACTCATGCTGAACACTATTGGGGACTCCGAGTTCACCCAGTTGGACAAGATTCTCATGGTGTTTTTCGCAGTTGCCGCGGCGGTGTTCATCATCCCCATCATCTTGCTCGACGAAGCAGAGAAGGCGAGAACGAGGGCCAGTGGGTAACCCGTCGTCCCCCGACACACAGCAACCCCGCTGTCCGTCGGATAAGGACGGCGGGTGTTTGCTTTTATATATACTTCTAATACTTAGTTACTTAGCAGGGTCAGGGACGGGATTCGAACCCGTATCAGACTAACCTCTTCGTTCCAGAGCGCTCCCCAAGGTTTCTTCGTCAGCAAACTCGATCTCCCCACCAGAAGGGATGCCCATTCCCAAACGAGTCATTTTCTCTGCAGTCCCCTCCAACTCTTTGGCAATCTGCGTAGCCAGAAAATCTCCCTGGGTATTCGGATTGAAGGCGATAACAATTTCTTTTGCTTTTCCACTTAATTCTTTTACAATCCAGCTTCTTAAACTCTTTAATTTGAGTTTTTGATCTGCCTCTAATAGCCCCCCCCTCCCAAACTCTCCCAACACCAAAAATCTTCCCGTAAATTTCCCCGTACTTTCAATGGACATCAAATCTGTTTCCTTTTCCACTATCGCAATAATACTCTGATCTCTTTTTTCATCTGCGCATATCTCACAAAACCCCGCACCTTCATGAATGTAAAAACAACGACTGCAAATACCCACTGACTGCAAGGAAGCTATAGCCTCTTCCAGTTCCCTTTGAGAGTTTTTCCCTTGCCTTATTAAATAAAAAGCTAAGCGCACGGCCTGGCGTGGTCCAATTCCCGGCAGAGCTGCCAAAATATCAACCAGTTGTTTAATTACCTTCGGGATTCTCATGCAGTTTCTCTAGGTTGCGGAAGCTTACTTTCTGTTTGTCCCAGTATAGTCTCACTGTCCCTAACGGACCATTACGGTGTTTGGCAATCATGATCTCTACAATATTCTCATCCTCCGGAGAGACATCCACCCGTCCCCTATCTTTGGGGTGCACGAACATAACTACATCCGCGTCCTGTTCAATAGACCCGGACTCCCGCAAGTCAGAGAGCCTCGGCACCTTTACCTCGCGCTGCTCAACGCCCCTTGATAACTGAGAAACAGCCAGAACTGGTACATTCAGCTCTCTCGCCAAACCCTTGAGACCTCTGGAAATCTCGGTTACCTGTTGCACCATGCTCTCGCTCCCTATACGAGGTTGAATAAGCTGGAGGTAATCGATGACTATAAGGGCCAACCCTTTGTGTTCCGCCTGTAAACGTCTTGCCATGGAACGCATCTGAATCACGTTGGGCGAAGGAGTATCTTCAACAAACAAAGGCGCGGAACTCAACTTATCGAGAGCCGCTTGAATCATTTGAAAATCTAAATCGTCTTTGAGGCGACCCGTGCGCAATTTCCACAGATCAACCTGCGCTTCGGCGGCAATAAATCTGTCTATCACCTGCTCCCGGCTCATTTCCATGGAAAATATGGCAACCGGTGCCTGTAGGTTCACCGCTATGTGCCTTGCGATATCCAAGACAAAAGACGTCTTTCCATACGAAGGTCTGGCGCCGACGATAATCAGATCCGAGCGCTGCAAACCAGAGAGAATATTGTCCAACTCTGTAAATCCAGTGGGAATGCCTCTGAATTTTTCACCCCCTCCTTCGTGAAGTTTCTCAATGCGTTCATAGGCCAAAAGAAGTTCGTCCCTTATCGGCATGAAGTTTTTTGAAACAGACTTTTGAGACACAGCAAAAATCTTCTTTTCTACCTGATCTAAAAAATTGTCTATCTCTCCCTCTGGAGAAAAAGCATCCTGCGTAATGCTGGCAGATATATTGATCAAATCCCGCAAAATTCTTTTTTCTTTTACCGTCTTGCCGTAGTGGAGGACGTGGGATGAGGTGGGAACCGAATCAACCAACTCCGTCAGATAGCTTGAGCCGCCGATCTCCTCAAGCTGTTTTTTATTCTTTAGTTCGGATGTAACGCTTAAAATATCTATGGGTTCACGTTTGTCCCAAAGTTTGATAATGGCTTCAAAAATCACCCCGTGAGCTTTTTTGTAGAAATCGTCAGGAACCAAAAGATCCGCTACTGAGGCAACGGCATCTTTGTCTATCATCAAAGCTCCGAGAACTGATTGTTCGGCTTCTAGATCCTGCGGTGGAATTTTCGGTTGTAGTTTGGCCATATAAAAGGTCCGTATGATGTATCTTCTACCTCGTATCCTAACGATTCTACCTTATGTCTTAAAGTATCAGCCTTAACAAACTGTTGATTGCGCCTTAGGAGCTCCCTCCCCACAACCAAAGCCTTGATATGCACTGGGATCTTGGAGAGCGCTTCCGTACGTGCCAAATCCAGGCCCAATACCTTGTCCATCTTGAAAATCAATCTCCTACTTTCACTCGGAGAAATCTCGGGATCGCTCATAACCCTGCGCATAACGGCCATGGCGCTCGGAATATTCAAATCATCCTCCACTGCTTCTTTAAAGAGTACCTCCAGTTTAGTTGAAAGTTCTTTGTTGTTTTTAAACTTGTCGTGCTCCGAAAGGAACTTTAACCTCCCTAGCTCTCTCCACAAGTTCCATAGTCCGCCCTGGGATGACTCGAGTGCTGTCCAGGTGAAGTTGAGTTTGCTTCTATAGTGAGCCCCCAGGACAAGGTATCTAAAAGCCAAAGGCATATAGCCCCGCTCTTCAATATCTTGAAGCGTAAAAAAGTTTTTGACTGACTTAGCCATCTTTTCATCTCCAGATAATAAATGTTCCGCGTGGAGCCAGTAGTTTACGAATTTCTTTCCTGTGATAGCTTCTGATTGAGCAATTTCGTTTTCGTGGTGAGGGAAAATGTTATCCACCCCACCGGTATGAATATCAAAGGATTTTCCAAGATACCGCATGCTCATCGCCGAACATTCAATGTGCCAGCCAGGTCTTCCCTCACCTAAAGAACTTTTCCAAAACGGCTCACCTTTTTTCTTTGCTTTCCAGAGAGCAAAGTCTCTAACTTGATCTTTGCCGTACTCATCGGAGGAAACTCGCGCACCGTCTTTCATATTTATATTTTTCAATCCCACAAGCTCTCCATATTTTTTGAATTTTGAGATATCAAAATAAACTGACCCATCTTCTCCTTTATAGGCAAATCCCTTCTTTATCAAAGTTTGGATCATTTCTACCATTTCTTGAATGTTGTCGGTGGCGAGAGGATATTCCTCCGCTTCTTCTATGTTCAGATCCTTAATATCTTGCAGGAATGTTTTTGTATACGTTTTGGTAATTTCTTCAATTTGTTTCTTCTGTTCTTTGGCTTTGTTAATAATCTTGTCTTCTATATCAGTAATATTCATTACTTGAGTAACTTTGTATCCTAAAAACTCCAAAGAACGCCTTAAGATATCTTCGAAGATATACGTGCGCAAATTTCCTATGTGGGCAACGTCGTATACTGTGGGGCCACAGGTATACATACGTACTTGTCCTTTACGGATGGGTTTAAAGTTCTCTTTCTTGCGGGTTAGGGTGTTTTGCAGTTTCAGCATTGCAAGCCAATTATATCACGCATGAAAATAAGCGGCCTAGCCGCTTATTTTCACAATCTCCACTTCGGTAAACCTCTGTCGGTGTCCCTTCTTCACACGGTAGCGTTTTTTGGGCTTGTATTTGAAAACTATTACCGTCTTGGCCTTGCCGTCTCGTAAAACCTTGGCTTCCACCTTGGCTCCTTTTATATACGGGGTTCCTACTTTAGTCTCCTTATCCGTTTTTACTAGAAGAACTTTATCAAAAATAAAGTCAGCCTTCTCGTCGGTTTCCATCTTTTCCACCTTCAGCTTGTCTCCCTGGGCCACGCGGTATTGTTTACCGCCAGCCTCAATTACTGCGAACATAAGCTCCCGTATAATAGTGGGTTTACACCGACCAAGTCAAGAATTTAGTTGATTAACGCTATGGCCAGCGTTCCCACCAGAAAGAGCAGTGACACGGCTCCGGTACCCATAGAGAGGAGATACGCCAAAAAACGTTCTCTTTCATATATGTGGTGTACTAGCAATAAATTCATTAAAACCACGACTGCTGCCGTCAAGATCACACCGAGGAAAAGCATGAAACTTCCCGCCCACACCACTTCGTTATGATAGTTGTCGAAGCGAATAATGATATCCCCGGCGTTGATGGGTAAACTCAAAAGCGCCACCAAAGTGCTTATTAAAAGCATCAATCCGCTGAAGATAAAAGATCCCAAGACAATTTTATCTTTGATCATCCAATTAATTTCTTAAATTTCTGAACTAAAGGCACTTCATTGGCTTCATGCCCGTATGCTTTGGCTGTATAGTAAGCGGTCCAGTCTCCGAGAACCAATGAACTAAAGACTTTCTCCGCATTATTCTTGCCCTTTAGGGATACGGTTTTAACCGGCAAGCCAAGTCTTTTGTACATGCTTCCTAAAACAGTCATTCTTTTTTTAATCCTTGGATGATCACCGTCATCCTTAATAAGCAAACAAGCAAAGCTAGATGATTGTTTTCCCCTACCACCAAATCCGTTAATCTCATTGTGATTCGCCTCCGGTAAAATACTCCAGAATGCGGGGATTTTACCCGTCTCGTTGAATTTGATCTTCCAATTATACGCTATGGTCCCGTTATCTCCTGAAGCATAGATCAGAGGAATTTTACCTATGATACTTTTGGCTAACCTTTCTCCTTCCTTTTCCAATCCTTTGAAATTTGCATTCCCTAACCTGCCGACCTCTTTGTAGAGCCCATCCTGTTGCATGAGAGCAAGTGCTGCCCTTATTTGAAATCCTAAAGAAACTCTCGGTTGAATACCCGTGTCCGGCAGTTCAACATATAACACTCCTATCTTCTTCGCCTTATCTAAAAGCTTCCCTCCGGTACCAACAACCGCCAAATGGTGTCCCGCCTTGAGCGCATGATCAAAAGAATCCAATGTTTCTTCTGTATCGCTGGAGTACGAAATGAAGATCAAAAGCCTTCCATTTAAATCCACCCCTCGCGGCAGACCGTAACTTTTATGGACAACTATATCCAAATTTGGATCTAGTCTTTTAATAAGATCTCCGACCAATGCAGAACCCCCCATACCCATTAGGGCAAACCGCTCAAACTTTACCAAATGCCCTACAGCATTCTTTACCTTGAGTTCGTATTTGAATTGTTCCGGGAAGCCTATAATTGCCTCCCTCATTTTGTCTTTCATTGTGACCCCGACGAGACTCGAACTCGTGTTTTTGCCGTGAGAGGGCAGCGTCCTAGACCACTAGACGACGGGGCCTAGTAACCCCAATTATTCCAAAAAAACTACTCTATATCAATCCTGTCAGGTGGAATGTTGTAATAGTTGATTACGTATTGTGCTAGATCCCTAAAGGTTGGAACAACCGTCAATCCAGCAAGAGGCGCTCCGTATGGTTTATCCAGCCTCACTAGAATAATGAACCTTGGATCGTAGGCTGGAGCAAACCCTACATAAGTATTGATTACCTCATCCGTGTACCCCCCTCCGTTGGTTTTGGGAACCTGGGCCGTGCCGGTTTTGCCGGCAACAGTATACCCAGATACCTTGGCCAGCCCCGCCTTATCAACCGCGGAGACCATCATTTCTATCGTTTGTTTTGAGGCATCTTTGGAGATGACTCTTCCAACTTTTTGAGGTTTATTGTCCGCATTTACATACGGTCTCATCATGTCTCCCCCGTTCGCTATCGCCGATATCGCCATGATGAGTCTGATGGGAGTAATCGAGATACCCTGACCGAAACTTGCAGTTGCGAAATTGATTTCCCGTACGTCTTGCTCCAGCGGCAGAAGACTTCCCGTGACTTCACCCGGGAGGTCGATTTGAGTTTGATCCTTAAGCCCAAATCTCTTAAGATATTCGTAGAAGTTTTCATCCCCCAATTGTCTTTGTGCAAACGCAGCGCCGGTATTAAGCGATCTTTCTATGACATTAGTCATAGTGACGGTACCGTATGCTTTGAGATCCCAGTTTTTAATTGTATGTTCGTTTAGCGTAAGTTCACCTGAATCGTAGTAGGTAGTTTCTGGAGTAATTTTACCTGCATCTAAGGCAGAAGCCATAGTAATCACTTTGAAAATTGAACCGGGTTCGTAAATTGATTGGACGGATGGGTTGAGAAAACTCCCTATATTAAATTCACTGTATTCATTCGGATCAAAGGTCGGATAGCTGGCCATAGCCAAAATCTTGCCGGTCTTGGGCTCCGCCACAATCACCGTTCCCCCTTGACCGCGATAACCCTCTACTAACGCAGAGAGGGTTTCTTCTGCGTGAGATTGGATGTTTGGGTCTATCGTCAACTGAATATCTTTGCCGTGTTTAGGCTGTTTCACCCTATCTCCCTCCGCTTCGCCCGGCACTCCACCCAAAATTTGGTTGTAATAGCTTTCAATTCCGTACTGTCCCAACCAATGTGATTCGTTTGTAGAGGCAAATCCCAGTACGTGAGCGCCGGTTTTCCCGAGCGGATAAAATCTATCCGATCCAGAACGAATGTATATGCCTTTCAAAAAAACGTCTTGTATGGCTTTAACCTGAACTTCCGTAGGTCTTTTAATAAGGGGTTCATAGGGATCCTTTTTGCTGAGGAGAAGCTCAAGATCTTCCTGCGATATATCTTCGATTATAGGAGTTAAAGCAGCGGCGGTTGCAACCGGATCTTCCACTTCACTCGGAACCGCATAAACAACGGGGTACTCTTTATTAACAGCCGCCGGAACTTGCTCATCATCCTTGTCTAAAAAGTAAATACTGCCTCTTTGTGGAATTAAATCACCTCCGATGATGTTACTTGCAGTGGCCTGTCTGCCGTAATAGTCACCTTGGCTTAATTGAACGTCATAATAACGATAACCCAAAAGGGCAAAGGCCAGTGAAAAAACCCAAACTAACGCTGTGACGCGAGTGCCCATTGCGGAGTGTTATCTTTAACTAGACCTAATTGCGTAGCTAACTGTTCCAGATTCTCGTTGCTGGTAAAGATATAATAGCTGTTCTTGAGCTCCGCATTGGCCACCTTTAATTCCTCCAGGCTTTTCCTGGTATTGATTATGTCGTGGCGCAGATTTACCAAACTTAAGTAGCTAATTAGCCCTATACCTAGCATTAAAACCACGCCTGAGATACACAGCGCTCTGCATTTTGTTAGATCTGTTTCTTTTTTGGGTTGTACTATTGTCATTGTATTTGTATGGCTCTTAGCTTGGCGCTTCGACTGCGAGGATTAACTTCTATTTCTTCCCTCGAGGCTTTGATCACTTTTTTGTTGAGAAGTTTCGCCTTACCACTCCACGCCATATCTTTGAAAAAATCTTTGATGATTGCATCTTCTTTTGAGTGATATGAAATAATCACTACTCTGCCATCGGCATTCATCACCTCACCGAGACTCGCCAGCAAATCTTTAATATTGTCTAGCTCGCCATTGATATATATGCGGAGGGCCATGAACGTTCTCGTGGCCGGATCTATCCTCCCCCGTTCATAATTTTTGGGAACCGCTCTCCTGATTACTTCTGCTAAATCTTTGTTGGTAACTATGGGTGATCCCTCGCGCCTCCTTTCAATAATTGCCTTCGCGATTCTGGGGGCATATCTTTCATCACTGAATGTCCGAATGATCTCTATGAGTTTTTGCTCCCCCAACTGGGGTAGGGTCTGATACGCGGGCAATACTCTCTTGCTATAGGTCATCTCCAAAGGTTCTTCTTTCCCCTTGAAAGAAAATCCTCTTCCTTCGCTTAACTGGTCGGAGGAAAATCCAAGATCCAGCAACAGTCCATCTATCTTCTCCAGAGATTCATCTTTCAAAATCTCCTTGAGTTCCACGTAGTTGTCTTCCACTAAGACGAGCTTCTTCAAATCAAGATTTTCCTTCTCAAAAATCTCCTTGGCTGTCTCCAACCTTTTCCAGTCCCAATCAATGCCCACAAAACCTCCTCTTGGGGAAAGCATTTTGGCGATTTCCAAACCATGCCCCGCAGCACCCAGGGTTGCATCTACCATTGTCTCCCCCGGCTTGGGATCGAGCATTTCCAAAACTTCTTTTAAAAGAACGGGTACGTGGGCCATCTTAGATCCCCAGGTCTGCCATCTTTTCGGCAATCTCGTCTGAGGATCCTTCCGTTTTGGCTTTGTACTTCTGCCACGCAGACTCGTTCCACACCTCGATGCGGTTATAGACGCCTATAACCTTGGTGGCTTTTTTGAGCCCTGCGTAGCTTCTCAAGTAGTCCGGTATTAAAATCCTGCCTTGGGAATCGATATCTACGTCAGAAGCTCCAGAGAGGAATAATCTACTAAAAGCTCTGGAGTTAGCTTGGGCTAAGGGAGAGGCGATTAATTTCTCTGCGAATTTCTCCCAATCCTTTTTCATAAATATGAAAAGACAATGATCCAAACCGCGAGTGATAATGGCCCCACCAGAGACACTACGTCTGAATTTGGCTGGTATAGCCATTCTCCCCTTGGTGTCTAGATTGTGCTGGAATTCTCCTATAAACATCGTCTTATCCACAGATATGCAGGGTTATCCACACAGTTATCCACAATTCCCCACATTCCCTACAGTCTAATCCACTAACCCTCACTCGTCAATTGTGGATAAAAACAAGACACCGCATAACAGCGGTGTCTTGGAAAAGATATACGAATGAAGTCTATTGCAACTCTACGGTAGCACCAGCTGCTTCTAGCTTAGCCTTCATAATTTCAGCCTCTTCTTTCTTGACTCCTTCTTTAACGGTTACGGGAGCACTCTCAGCCATATCTTTTGCTTCCTTCAAGCCCAGGCCGGTAATTTCCCTAACGGCTTTAATGACGTTAATCTTTTGATCTCCAGCAGATTTAATTATAACGTTAAATGCACTTTTTTCTTCAGCAGCTCCAGCACCACCGGTAGCTACGGGAGCCGCGGCGCTCACGCCGAATTTCTTCTCCAGTACTTTAACCAGCTCTGCGAGCTCAACCACGGAAAGCTTCTCTATCTTTTCGATCAAGCTTTTGTATTTTTCACCAGATTCCCCAAGATCCACTGCTTGCTGAGAAGCCTCCGAAATCTTTTCTGCTACAGGAACAGTTTGCTCTTCGGTTGCATTTTCTTCTTTTTGTTCTTCAGCCATTTTATTATTCAATAATTTTCTTCGACCTTATTGTCTATGCCTTCCTAGACTTTTCACTCAAAACGTACATGAGTGCTCTAAGGGGTGCAGTGATAGTGCCAACGAGTTGTCCCAAGAGTTCTTTCCTTGGGGGCAAACTTCCAATAACGTTAATGTCTGCTTCGCTAATTAATTCTTTCTTTTCTAGATCATAAGCTCCAAGAAGTTTAAATTTCTCATGAGTTTTCGAAAAGCGATAGAGAGAACCGGCAGTTTCTGAAACACCTCCCTTCACGAAAACCGTACCCAGCGTACCTTCAAACTCAACTGGATCTATATCAATATTTTTCCCCCCGAGAATGATTTTAAGGAGACGCTTCTTGATAACCTTAAATTTACTATCACTCTCCCTTAGGTCCGTCCTTAACTGACCAAGATCGCCGACACTCGTTCCCGTGAAGTCGGTGAAAATAAGAGCATTGACCTTTTCAAGGTCCGCACTCCCCTTTTCAATAATGTCTACTTTTTGATTTTTAGTTATAGCCATTGCAATAAAAAAGTTGCGTGAACCCGCAACCAGAAAAAATTTCCTCGGCGGGTCTTATTGTTTGCCCACTGTCTGCGGATTACAAGTTAAATGATACAAACTTACACAGGAGTGTCAACTCTCTTCCACTAGGGGAACGAAGACAAACCCGGGGTATTCTTCTTCTCTAAAGTTATTTTCTCCCTCCTTGACCAATTTGAAGATACTATCTCCCACCGGCGCCACAATAATACCGCCCACTTTAAGCTGTTTTTTCCACATTTCGGGGATATTCCGGGCCGAAGCGGCAGCTACAATACGGTCATAAGGAGCCTCCTTTCCGTAGCCCTTGGAACCATCGGCCAATAATACCTCTACCCTGTCTGCGAAATCTTTGTATTTACCGACGTTACGCCTTGCCATTTCAACTAGCCTGGGAATGCGTTCCAAGGTAACGACTTTGCCTTTAGCACCCACAACATGCGCCAGAAGCGCTGCCTGCCAACCAGAACCAGCGCCTATCTCTAATATCTTTTCCCCCTGCTTGGGCGAAAGCAACTCCAGCGTAAAAGCAACCGTTAGGGGTTGAGATATTGTTTGTCCTTCACCTATGGGGAGGGCGTGATCGATATATGCCTCTCTCTCGAGATTCTTGGGAACGAAATCGGCTCTATCTACCGCCTCAAACGCATCTACCAAAGAGGGTGTTTTAAGATACCCTAACCTCTTAAGGCTATTAATAAGAGATTCTTTTGAATCCATAAACCAACTACTTGAGCCTGCCCTCCTTGTGGATAGTGTGTTTCTTACACCATTTACAATGCTTTTTAAACTCCACTTTACGTTCCACAGAACGTTTATTCTTGCGGGTATAGTAATTCTTACGTCCACAAACGCTGCATTTTAGGGATATTAAATTTTCACTGAATTTTGATTTTAAACCCATGTTCTCGTAAATTTGGAGCCAGAGGGGAGGATCGAACTCCCGGCCTCTTTCTTACCAAGAAAGCGTTCTGCCACTGAACTACTCTGGCAGTAGTTCGGATCGGAAGTATTCCCCTACTTGTTGATCTATGCTACCAGCGCCCATAAAGACTACCACCCCTTCCCCCAATTCATCAAGAGCCTTTTTGATGTTTTCCACTAAGCTTACGTTTTTTATTCCTTTGTCTATAAGCGCTTGGCGCAACTCGTCACTGGTTCTTCCTTCACTTGGATCTCTTCCTATAACTTTGTATACCGGCATTAAAATCACCTTGTCTGCATCATCAAAGGCGTCTGTGAATTCCTTAAAAAGTTCCGTGAGTCTTCTTACTTGATGGGGTTGGAAAACTACGGTAAGGGTCTTGTCGGGATAAACCTCCTTTAGAGCCTTGAGTGTTGCCCCCACTTCTGTCGGGTGGTGTCCGTAGTCTGAAAAGAATACAGTGTCCCCAAATTTATTTTCCTTGGGAGTTAATCTTTCCATGCGCCTCCATGCTCCTTTATATTCACCAACTGCTTCCCTAGCTTGTTCTTCCGTCACTCCCACTATCTGCGCCGCAAGCCATGCGGCCTCTACATTTAGTTGGTTGAATTTTCCCGGTATTTGTAGGTGCCACTTGCTTGTGGGTTTTCTGAAATAATGTATCTTCGCTTTAATATCCTTTTCTATCTTAGATGTATATTGATCTTCCTCATTCAAAATAACCTCTGAAGTTCCTGGTAGTTGTTTTAGATATTGGTTAAACCCCTCTACTACTCCTTCAATACTTCCATAAGTATCCAGATGCTCTGCATCCACGTTCGTAACAATGGTTATTTGAGGAATATAGTTCCAGAAAGATCTATTGAAATCGTCTGCTTCAATGATTAAGTACTTTCCCTCTCCCCTTCTGAAATTGGAGTTGCCAAACTCCGCGAGCTTTGTGCCCACAATCACTGTCGGATCCAATCCGGCTTTAATCATCATCAATGCCAATAAGCTGGTGGTTGTAGACTTTCCATGTGAGCCAGTAACGGCAAGAGTAAAATACTTTCTAGATAATTCCCCTAATGCTTGGGGATATGTTTGTAATTTAATTCCTAACTCCTTGGCTTTTTGGAACTCAGGATTATCTTCCCCTACCGCAACTGTATAAATAACCCTTTCCGTTCCCTCTGGGACATTGTCTCCGGATGATGCTCCTACAAAAATCTTAATTCCCTCTGATTGGAGATCTTCTATTAATTTGGACCCGACTAAATCAGAACCAGATATCTCGTTTCCTTCAGCTAGGAGAAACCTAGCCAATGCGCTTACTCCAATACCTCCTATACCTATAAAGTGAATTTTCATCTGGAGCCAGGAGAGGGATTCGAACCCACGACCTACAATTTACAAAACTGTTGCTCTACCAGCTGAGCTATCCTGGCGCTTGGTGCTCTATTCTTGAATTAGTGCGAACCCATTTCGCCACCGCAGACGGCGAGAAACCCCCGCGAAAAATCCGAAAGGCGGCGGAGCCGCACCGCTGACAATTTCAAGTTT
>CAYIAN010000009.1:0-16661 GCA_964361435.1 uncultured Candidatus Saccharibacteria bacterium | reverse complement strand
CATTCTTCTATCTCTCTTCCCGCCATCACAGTTTGATCATTTACCCTAAAGCCAAGTTCTTTGGCCACAGCCACAGCCGTTCCTTTGTGATCTCCAGTTACAATTTTCGTTTTGATCCCCGCATCAGATATCTCTTCTATGGCTCTAGACACACCTTTTCTCACTGGGTCTCTAAAGGCGAGTAGGGCAACAAATTTGTCATCAACTGCAAGCCCGAGGACTCTATTGCCTCCGTAGGCCAGTTTATCTATCTGATTAGTTAGGTCTTGCTTTCGTTCCTTGCTGACGTCTGTATTCTCTAGGAGCACATCCGGAGCCCCCAGATATATCCACCTACTTCTTGTGCCAATCTTGGCGTGTACCCCCGCATACTTATCCCTTGAGTTAAAAGATTTATTCTCTAAGACCGTATTGCGCTTAAAGACATCGTGCAAAAGTACCCTATGTTCTATTGCAGCCTTAACAATGGCAACGTCCAGTGGTCTTCCGGATATGTGCCAATCTTCCGGTTTGCCCGCAGGATTGCCCACAATCACGTCTGTGTTAAGGAGGGCCAACTCAAGCACCAGCTCTTTTGGCTTTTCACTAATGATCTCGGCTAACTCCATACGCGCTTCGGTTAAAGTCCCCGTCTTATCCGTCAAGATGAGAGTTGTTCCTCCAAGAACTTCCGCCGCCAGCAGCTTTTTAACCACTCCCTTGCGCCGGGCTAAACGCTCTACTCCAACGGCTAGGATAACAGTCAACGCTATGGGTAGACCCTCCGGCACGGCTGCTACTGCTACGGCAATGGAAGTTAAGAACATGTCTAGGAGTCCAAGGCCTCTGTTCATGCCCAGAACAAAAATCATGCCGGCCATGGCCATCAGAAGCAGGCCCATTCGAAGAGCAAACTTAGAGGTCTCTTTTTGCAAAGGAGTCTCTTCTCTCTCTTCGCCTTCTACTAGGGAAGCAATTTTACCAAGCTCAGTATCTAAACCGGTGGCCACCACCACAGCCGTACCTTTACCATCGACGACCAATGTTCCTCCAAAAACCATACAGCTTCTTTCTGCCAGTTCACTCTCAAGTGGTACTGGAGCTGCCTGCTTTTCAACCGCGAGGGATTCTCCAGTCAGGATTGCTTCATCCACCGATAGCTCGTTAATCCTCACTATGCGTGCATCCGCCGCCACTCTTACCCCAGGGAAAAGTTTGAGTATATCTCCGGGAACCACTTCCTCGGCTCCGATCTCTACATCCCGTTCATCCCTAATGACCCTTGTGCGCTCCTTGATGTATGTGCTGAGTTTTGCAATAGCTGTTTCCGCCTTATCTTCTTGATAGAAACCTAGAATCGTATTAATTATCACTGCTATTGCGATAAAAGCCGTATCTTTGTAATCTCCTAAAAATGCGGTTACCAAGGCGGCGAAAATCAAGATTAAAATGAGGGAACTTTTAAACTGACTGGCTAATATTTTTAGTTTGCCAGTACGCCAAGAACGCTCAATTATGTTCTGACCAAGTTTTAACCTTTCCCCTGCCTCTTCGATACTGAGTCCCTGCTCTGAGGTTTCGAGATTCGCTATTGCCTCATTTGAAGACATAGCCCAATATTCTTTCGTTTCAAATACAACCGCCATTTTTATTGGTATTCGTTATCGAAGTAAATTTTGAAATAGTGTCTGAAATATTTTACACCTACTTTAACCACGCCCTTTTCTCTTAACCTACGTGGCGAACTCTCGACCCAGACTTTTCTTGTGTACAAGACCTTTCCTGCCCGGCGAGCCAAAAGAATCGCTATGGCGGTGTCATCCCCAAAAAACTTTATAGGCGGGAGGCCTCCTATTTTATCAATAGCGCTTCTGTAAGCGGCAAAATTTCCACCCAATATTACACCCCCTCGCTTTCCAGTTACGAAAGACATCAGCTTCGGAACTAAAGGGAACACCCTCCACATCATAAAATCTGGCAAAAACTTACCGTATTTGTACGGACCGGAAACGGCTACCACTCCCTTTCTAAATATAGCCTTTTTAATATTCCCTAACCACTCGGGGGGGGCGATGCAATCCGCATCAATGAAAGCAATTATTTCTCCCCTACTGACACTTACGCCTTTTTGCCGAGCAAGATTAGTACCCATCTTCTTTTCAAAAACTACTTTGTCTGCGCCAGCCCGCCTAGCCACTTCGGCAGTGCGGTCATCCGAATTATTGTTCACCACAATTATTTCAAAGCTATCCTTTTCTACCCTCTGTTTCCTGAGAGTTTTTATAACCTTGCCAACTGACTTTTCTTCGTTCAAAGCGGGAACAACTACGGAAAAATTCATATAATACGTTAATTATAACTTAGTTTCTGGCTAAGATTACCCCAGGTCCATTCCGGGGGCAATTATTCAAAAGAGCGAACTGTAGCCTGACTTATGTGATCAATGGTGATATTTGCTGCTAAATTTTTGAATATTATGTTCAACCAATTCGCGCACTAGATCTTCAAACTTAATCTCCGGCATCCAGTTGAGCTTCTCTTTAGCCTTGGAGTAATCTCCACGGAGGGAACCAGCCTCAGAGGGCCTAAAATACTTGGGGTTCACTTCTATAATTATCTCACCGGTATTTTTATTAATACCTTTTTCGTCGATTCCCTTCCCCTGCCATTCAACATCCACTTCGATATGGCGAAAGACCGCTTCGCATAGATCTTTCACTGAATGCTGTTCTCCTGTGGCTATAACAAAAACATCAGGCTCACTGTGTTGTAAAATTGCATGGGCCGCCCTTACATAGTCTTTGGCGTGCCCCCAGTCCCGCACTGCGTCCAGGTTGCCTAGCGCCATTCTACCGTCCTCAATGACAAAGCTCTCGGTGCCAGCCGGTTTAGGCGCAGTTTTAATGCCTAATTTCGTGCACGCCGCTGCATACGCAACCTTCTGCGGCAAGAAGCTAAGTGGTCGTCGCGGAGATTCGTGATTGAAAAAAATACCGCAGGAGATAAACATTCCTGACTGCCTAAGCCTCTCGGCCGCCTCATGAGCAGCGATTTTGGCTTCTGCGTACGGACTGGTTGCCATAAAGAGCGTTTTCTCTGTCTGGGGATTATCTACGCTAGTATCGAACATGGAGGCTGCTGATGGCTGAAAAAATTTGGCCTTCTTGGAAAAATCTTTTACTTTATGCATCAACTCAATAGCCCCCTCGCCCGTAACTTTGGCGTACAACCCTGGTATCTCAAATGATTCCGCTGGTGACGTTAGGGCGGCAAAGTGATAAACCTCATCTGGCCTAGCGACCGCCAGGGCTTCATCGAACATACTGGGTTCTAATAAATCGGCGACTAATAGCTCTACCTTATTTTCAATGAGACTAATGTTCGATCTATCTATTCCCTTCTCGAGGGTACCGAATACTTGATAACCCTTCTCGAGGAGGAATTCGGCCATGTAACTTCCGTCCTGGCCTGTAATGCCAGTTATAAGTGCTCTTTTCATAGTTGGAGTACTATTACGCCCAAAATACCATGTGAGCTACAATGAGGAAAGCTTTGCTCTGGGTATTTAATTACTTTCGACTATCCTCCTGAGGGTGGAACAAACTCGCTCAATCTCTTTTTTCCCATAAATACCAGAGGACGGTAAATAAAATCCGTCTTTGCAAAGTTTCTCCGATACGACAAACTTTTGTCCCCTATAGTTTTTGTAGTAGATGGGCTGTAGGTGAATGGGAATGAAGAACGATCTGGTCTCAACGCCTTGTTCAGCTAACGCCTGGACTATATTAAAGGTACTCATGCCAGCTTTTTCTGGATCTACTACAACTCCGAACATCCAATACGCGTTTTTATAACCCCTAGGCTCTGCTGGAAAATTAAGATATTTGGCTTTCCTAAGTAGCTGGCGGTAATAGGCCGCGTTTACTCTCCTCTTTTTTAGTAACTCCCCAAAGCGAAGAGTCTGGGCGAAACCTAGGGCCGCATCGAGGTTAGACATTCCAGATCCATACCCCTGGTACTCATGCCAAAAATGTATCTTTTCGCCAAAACCATTGCTCCGATACTGAATAACATTACGGGCAATTTGAGCGTTGTTGGTCGTTATTATACCGCCTTCCCCCGTAGTTATCATTTTATTTGCATAGAAAGAGAAAGCCGCTACGTCCCCCAAATTACCAGCCTTTTTACCTTTATATTCGGCGCCATGAGCCTCCGCCGCATCTTCCACTACCCATAGATCGTACTTCTTGGCCAGATTCTTAATAGATTGCATATCGCAGGTCAGTCCGTAAATATGAACCGCTAATATCGCCCTGGTTTTCTTGGTAATTTTTGCCTCAATTTTGCCTGGATCAATATTCCAAGTAATGGGATCTGCGTCAACCAGAACCGGTTTTGCGCCCGTAAAAGCCACCGCATTGGCCGTAGCTATCATAGTGAAAGTCGGCATTATTACTTCATCTCCTTTCCTTACGCCTAAAGCCAGTAGGGCTAGGTGGACAGCCGAGGAACCGCTATTAGTAGATAGGGCATACTTTGTTCCAGAGACCTCCTTCGCGAAAATTTCTTCAAATTTTTTTACATAAGGACCATTTCTAGATACCCAACCCGATTTAATCGCCAATGTTACACTTTCAATCTCATTTTTTGTTATATCAGGAGCACTAACGTAAATAGGGTTTTTACCGGTAACTTTTAGTTTCCCTTTTGAAATAATAGGGATAATTCTTTTGAGAGTTGCGGGATCAACCTTTTCGGGTTGAGTGATTTTGCTTTTCATAAAATCTTAGTTTTATTGCTTCCTTGAGATAACTTACTGCCATTCTTAAAAGCTTTGATTTGCTCTCTCCGTAAGAACGCTCCTTGTAGTATACGGGAGTTTCGCAAATCTTATAACCTGCCACCTTGGCTTTGTAGACAAGCCTCAAATGGTAATCACCATAACCGTAATAAATCTTTTTAAGATTAAGTTTTTCGAGGTCTTTTTTTCTAATCGCATAATAACCGCTAGCGTTGTCCGTAGTAGGAAAAGCGAAGATTGTTCTCAAAGCAAGATTAAATGACTTAGTGGCAAAATATCTAAACTTGTTGTCCATGCCGCCACCCTTGATAAACCGCGAAGCCACGACTAAATCACAGCGATCCAACTTTTTAACAAGGTCCAGTAAAATCTCTGGGTCATGATTGAAATCCGCATCCATACCAACCACCACTTCGCCTGATGCATCGGCCATACCCTTGCCAATGGCAGTCCCTAAACCCCTTTCATTTTTCCTTACAATTAGTTTCAAGAAGGGTGGTTTGAATTTTTTAGCGACCTCCTCGGCTGTATCATCTGGGCTATCGTCATCAACCACAACAACCTCATAGGTATAATCTTTATTTTTTCTATCCTGTTCTTGTAGGGTCTCTAGAAGCAACAAGATGTTTTCCCGCTCATTGTAGGTCGGAATGACTATGGATACTTTTTTATTCATTAGTTTTTCTTGCCCTGATTATAATGGATGACCCCCAGGGAAGACTAACGAAGCATAATAACTTGGCTTCTAAGCTTAGTAGGGCTATAAGAATGTTGTTAATAATACGATTAACTTCATTTATTTCAGACTCTGATCTGCGATCAAAAATCCTGTCCCAAATTCTTACCAGAGCGACGAGTGGAAAAATCAGGAAATACGCATAAGAAGCCCTCTCTATGATAAAACCTGCCTTTTTGATGCGTGAGGTGAGAACTTTTTTCGTATATCTTTCCCTAGCCTCAACAAATTTATCATGGGGGCCCCTAAGGAACTCGAAGGCACAATCGTGGACTATGAGCCAACCGCCAGGCCTCATAATTCTATATGCTTCTTTGAGTGCTTCTATATCGTTAACGTCTTTGTGGTACAGGACATCTATAAAAGTAACCACGTTGCAGTTTGAATCTGGTATGGGTAACTTTTCTGCGTATCCAAACTTAATAGAAACACCCTTCTTCCTGGCTTCACCTAGGGCATATTTGTTCTTTTCTATACCCGTAACGTTTCCGTATTGTTCAAGGTATTTAGTGGTCCCTCCAGTTCCGCACCCTACATCTACGATCTTAAAATCCTTGCCCTTCGGGAAGAGGGCGGAGATGAATCTCCTTTTGGAGACAAACCACCAATGGGTCTCCTCGAATTTGGCCATTTTTACGTACTCGTATTTGTTCATATTATTTCATTACTCTCTCCTGAGAAAAGATCAGCGGAAAAAAAGTGCCCCAACATGCTCAGCACCAGGCTCATGGTTACGCCTAAAAGGATAAGCAATTCTTATAAACTATTCAACAACCAATACTTTTGCAGTAATATAGGGGGCCAAGTGGTCATGCATTGTCCACTGGCCAACTTTGTCGAAGGTAAAATTCCACTCTTCTCCAGAGAGAATTGGTTTTTTGGGATCAAGCTCCGGGTATATCCCATGACTTGGATGAAGATCACTAGCTGGCCACCTGGCCACTTCTGATTTATTCAAAAAAATTACCGTAGTTCCTTGTTGGATTTTAACTTCTGAAGGTGTGTATTCATCTTGGTGCATCTCCACGACAACACTGCCGGCCTGCAGCGGCAAGTTGGCATCCAAGGAAATGTCTGCCCTCTTGCTTAAGAACGTAAAAAAAAGAACGGATCCAACTAGGATCACAAAACCGATTAAAGTAAGCAATGTTTTGCCGGAGATTATTCTCAAATCTTCTTTTCTTTCCTTATTTTTAGGGCAAGGTAGACAATCAGACCGCCAACAAAAAAACTGAGCAATTGACTCAAAGGCCAGCTGTTGGAACTGTCACCCGCATTGACAATTTGTTCAAACTCGACTTCCGCAAGCTCTTCTTCCCCTCTTCGAAAATAGAATGAGAAGGTGTATGTACCGCTATTGAGTGCAATACTCAACTTAGCAGCTCCATCTAGCATTTCATCATGGGACATTGATCCCGCGAACTGAACTTGCTTTGAATCCTTTGTTTCCACTCTTAAAAACATGGAGTCAAAGGTGACGGCTTCCCCTGACTCTTTGTCTAAGAGCCTAAATGTATACGGCGTTACCTCTCCCGAGATAACTTCTAGCGAATCGTATTCGAACTCGACTGTGTAATCGCCCACTTCCTTCTCAAAACTCTGGCCTAAACCATGGGCTTGGGCCCCTCGGTGAATTAAGGGCGCAAGTAAGAAGATAAATACGATTAAACTAAACTTTTTCATACTAGATACAGATTGGAGCTATATAAGTAGCCGAACTTTCTTTTGGCACAAGACAAGCAGACACAGCTGTTCCCTCCACTCCCAACTCCTCAATTAGAACCGGTGAACGTAAGGTAATGCCTACGATTTCCCCGTTCTCTTGTCTTTGCATTTTGGTGCACTCCATTATGGGTGGGTTATCCTTAAAGGTCCTCTCTCTACATCCACTCTCGCCTACCTTACCCAAGAACTCTTCGTTGAAGATTTCCTCTGAAAGCGTAATCGCCATCTGGTAGTTCAACTCAGGTTTTTCCTCTATCCGCCAAACTCTCATGTATAGAGGAACGCGTTCTTTTTTACTGAAAACATATAGCACACTTAAGGGTTTATTGTCCTCAGCCAACCAAGTTCCCCTGAATTCTTCTGCATTATCTTTATTTACAGTGGACACCAAATTAAGTTCTTCTGGAACATAGCTTTCCTTGAGTGAAACTTTCAAAAATTCTGAAAGTTTTTCTGCCTCATTCTGTGCAAGAGTGGTATTGTAGAGTATTCCCGAGGCAATGTAGCTATTCTCCCCTTTTTCAAACCAACTAGCATTGCGCCCTAAAAGAAAGGCGCCAATCGCTAAAACCACCAAGCTAATTACAAAAATTAAGATTTTTTCTCTACCTATATCAATCCTCATTTTGCATAGAAAGTGATTTGTTCTTTTTCTCCAGAAGCATTCAATACGATTTCTGTGTCGCCGTACAAATTATAATATCTATCGTTATTAGTATCTTTATATAACGTTGCAAAAAGTATTGTGCCTGGATCCATCCTAACCTCTGGGTCACTTGAAGTAAACAAATCGAAATTTTCGTAAGTGTCTGGATTTAGTAGGTTAGAATAGGCTAATTGGCTATTGGGGTTTGGAATACTGGCAACACGATCATCTGATAACTGTATGATGAGAAAGGCTTTTTCTCTAACTACTACTTTGTCTATATGGATTGTGTTCATAACTACTTGATTCTGAATTAAAATGGTTTTCTCAACATCCTGATCCAAAACTTCCTCGGGCCCAGAATCTGGAATATATTGCTGGACAATAAAGTAAATTCCTGCCGCAAACGCTACAGTTGCAATTAAAACGAGATAAAACCACCACCTGCGAAAGATATTTTTCCTCTTATGAAGTATTGGCTGTACAGGTTGGGTTGTCTTTATATCGAAACTCACTGCGGGTGGTTGGGTATCCTGATTGAATTTTCCGATAAGAGCTTGTTCTATTGCGTCCGTCTGCCAACCGGCTTGTAGTAGAGCTTTACGGATCTGGTCGTCGGTAAACCCCGCCTCGCGAGATTTCCTTATATAATCTCCAATGATCATTTTGACATAATACTTAATTTGATTGTTGATTATCTACATTCATTTATATCATAACAGATTTTACCCATGATACATGTTAATCGTGTGTATTTACATTAAAAAGATGACTGTTCTGTGTCGAAAAAGTAGAATTCATTGGGAACATCGCCATCTAAACATTTCTTCTTTCTTATTTCATCAAAATGTCCACAGTACTCCTTAAGCGCCTGCGAACCTTCGTGAAAGCTATACCGAGAATAGAAAAGTAGATCGTGATAACAGTATTCTGATTTTCCAAATTTTTCCGCAAGTTCACATAGCGCAACGGCTTGCTCGGTATATTTAGGATCTACCTGAACAAACCTACTGGATGCATTTGCGTAACATTGAGCTTGTCTAGTATCGGGTAATGCCATGCAATAATCAGAAACAGCCTCCACTCCAGAATTCTCACCACGTTCCAATAATTCTAGAGAAATCAAGCCAAATCCAGTTCCGTAACACCACGTCTGTCCCCAATGATCACCCGTAAATGAACAAAAGTTTACTAGGCCCTCTGGGGTTTTTATTTCGCTAAAGAACAATGGCCAGGCCTCTGTCCTGCACGCAAAGAATTCGGTCCCCGAGTATTGCCCGCAATATTCCTCTAATTCCTCCTTCTCTGGCTTTATATCAGCGACAAGAGCAAAGTCCTCCGGCTCAAGGCCTTGAAAAACGAGCATAAATATTCCCTGAACGCATGTTTGGTAATAATTTCTTCCGTCATCTTTGATGGCTATTTCTCTGCAAAGCTCCAGGGATTTATCGACATCACCTCCCGTTACGTACATACCGACGTGACCCCCACCGTGATAACACATAGACCGCTCCACCTCCGTAGGGTTCCAGCCTTCTCTTGGTTCACAAACATTTTTGAGATCAGGAAGGGCTTGCGCAATCTGCTTTTCAGAAAGCGTTTCTGATTGGAATCTTTCCATTATGGCTCCGTGCGGACAACCATTATTACACATGGTAACGGGACATCTACTAACCACTTCCATCCATTTACTTGGGTCTTTTTTGGTCTCAACATCAGAGATTGCGTGGGCGACTACATGACAGAAAAGATATTCTCTGCTTTCCTCTTGAATAAGTTTCACTACATCGAATGTCTCCTCCATGCTTAAATATTTCATCAGTTTAGGCACTTCGCGATCGTAACAACCGGGTGCGTATGGTTCTTTAGAGCAGGTCTCTAGAATTTCCGATGCGTAAACTTGCAAATCTTTCTTGCCAGCCAACCGACCCAAAATATTTCCTTGAGATATCAATACGAAACCCGTAATTAGTCCCACTCCCACAATTAAAATAATCTTGTGGTTTTTGTTAAGTTTTAGTAATTTCCTTACAAACATGTATTTTACGTAGTAAATTCACATAGGTGTCTATATTCTTGGTCAGCCAAAGCGCATACCTCATCGGCTTTCTCCTCCAAATAAAGGGTTCTCAACCTTGGTAGAAAATAATCAAAACAAGCTCCTCTCTGTCTTTCGCTCATCAAATCATTCTTGCAAAAACTAAGAGCATCTTTAAATTCTTCTCCGCGCAAACCCCAGTTGATAAGCCCCAGAACCGCACCGGAAATACAACTATCATTATTCTTGCCAGTGAACAGATTGCAATTCTCAATCATATCGCTCCCATCCGAGAATTCTGATCTATGAACTCTTATATATTCTGAGCCTAGAGTGAAAGCTGAGACCTCTTCGCCTATAGGATCATCGATTGAGTTCACGAATGCTGCCGCTTTATCAAAATCGTAATCGAGGGCGCCTTCTTGCTTCATAACCCAGGCTATACCAACTTCGATAAAGCATGGTCCTTTGTATAGTTCCGGTTGTTTTCTACAAATCCAAGTGGGATCAGAAGCATTCATTTCTAGCCCGTACTGATTGCCGGTGTAAGCCAGGCCTAGGGCATTAAAAATTCCAGTAGCGCACATTCTCCTTTTTCCCTCCTCAACGCCTTCAGTAATTTGCTCGCAGATGGCAAACGCCGGTTCAAGCATTTTCTCCTCATCTCCCCAAAGGTTGGGGGAATGCGAGTCAAACATTGAATGCCCCATACCATGGTAACAGGCATACGTAGCATTCGAATTTTTTACTACTGATTTAAGCGAATCATCTGCGCCCTCACAAAATTCCTTGGCTTGCTCGTAGTCTCCTGTTGAAAAAAGCATAGCCTGAATAAAGCCGTGATAATAGCCGTAACCGCAGTAAGATGTATCTCCTTCATATTTTAGCTGTTCACCCTTGACGAATTTCTCATAAGCAACAATTCCAATTATGTGAGTTACGTCGTGACAACCACTGGCAAAAGTAGGCTCCGTGCTAAAAAGATACGTCAGATGATCAAAGGCTTCGTTGACTCCATCGTTTTCAATGATTTTTTTCATTTCAAAATACCAACATACTTGCCTGTCGCCGTAGGAAAGTTCTGATATTTTTGAGCACGCATCGTTTTTCTTTATGGGGTCTCTATCTATTACGATTATTTCCCCTCCCATTGACGGATTTAAATGATCGTGGTAATCCCACTCACCTACCTTCTCAAAAACAAAACTCCATGAGTCTCCGGGGCCTATCTGAGAACTAGCATTGAATTCTGAGTAAAGTAGGTTGAGGGGGTGGATATTAGTAGCTGGCCAAAAATTCTGTGCGCTCAAGTTTTTAAAGGTGACTTCAGTACCCTTGAATATAACCACTCTACCTGGATTAAATTTTTCTCCATCGTACTCAATGATTGGTTCACTTTGCACCCGTAAATAGAGGAGTAGATGTTTATAATCCATGAAGTAGCCTCCTATCAACAATGCTAACCCCAAAACACCTAAAAGTGATAGGCCTATATGGTTACGGATTGCGAGTGAGATTTTCTTATAGAGTTCTTTCATTAGAGCAGAACTATTATAGTACCTTGGCGTGTGGGGAAGAGGTGGTCGTGATATTCCCAACTTCCTACCTTAGTGAAACGAAAATTCCAAGACTTGTTCGGTTTGATCGGTATCTTGGAATCAAAGGCGGGGTAGATATCATGGAGAGGATGTAGATTTGAAGCAGGCCAAAAGTCTTTGCTTGTCACCGTGAAAAACTTCACCATGTCAAATCTTTTGATCGTTATTGAAGCGGGTTCAAATCCGTTTTCAGTCAGAATAATCTCATGGGTTTGGGCGGGATAAATGTATCGAAAGTAGAAAAATGCAACAGCAACCAGGGTCATCCCTACTACAATAGTCGCCACAATTAATCCTTGTTTAATCCTTTTGTCCATAGCATCTGCTTTGGAGTTCTGTTGGGAGTAGGCGGCAAAGTTCATCGTATTCAGGCGAATCTGGATGGAAAACGAATCCTGCAGCATCGGCAAGCACTTCAAGGCATTTTGTTTTCTCTTCCGCATCCAGTCCCTCACAAAAAGAAACGGCCATATTAACATTCCTCGAGTCAATCTCAATTAACCTGGTCGCGAACTGCCCAATGCATTTGTTCTTATATATTCCCGGTAAGGCACTGCAATATTTTTTAATCGAACTCTGATTAAAGTCCACCTGAATTGGATAAATATAAAAAATATCCGCCAGACAGGTTTCTTTGCCCTCCCCCGAAAGACGAGAGCAGAAATTAAGGGCCCCGCCGGGCAACATTATCTCTTCAATAAACAACGGCCAGGATTCGGTCCAGCACGAAACCCTCTTTTCTCCGCTGTAGTTTGCGCAAAAATCAACTACACTTTCCTTAGTCTGTTCCTTGCCTTGTATAAGAGTAATGTCCTCTGCGCCCACGGGCTGAAATATCTGCATAAATGCGCCATCGTAACACAGGGGTCTAAAATCTCTCCCATCAGGCTTCTCGCTTGTTTCGTCGCAGATTGATACTGCTTTATTTATGTCGGCGCCCGTTACGTATATGAGCAGATGCCCCAAGGCGTGATAGCAACTACCCTGCTCCACATTAGTCGGTCTATACCCTTCTCTTCCTTCACATATGATCTCCAACTCTTTTTTTGCCTCCTCGAGTTCTTCACCCGAGAGAATTTCAGACCGATATTTTTCCTGAAAAGCACCATGCACGCAGCCGTTTGAGCAGACACCACTCGGACAACGCCCAATAACATCTTTCCAAGCCTCAGGGTTTTTCTTAGTTTCTATATTCGCCAGGATGTGTCCCAGAACGTGGCAATACGGAAAAGACGTGTCCTTCTCTTGCACTATGGTGGTAACTCTAAAGGCATCTTCCATGCTTATTCTCCCCATTAACTTTGGGATTTCTTGGTCGTAGCATTCCTGTTTTTTAGTAGCATTTTTGCACTTCTCAATTACGTTGTCGGCGTAAGCTTCAAGCGACATATTCCCCGTGGTTGCAAAGAAAGCCAAGAGAAGCATTGCCCCCACCACAAAGGCAATGATGAAGTATTTATTTATGTATTTCACCATTATGGATTGAATTCGCTTAGTCGTTTCTTCACTAAGTCGGAACAAAATTCCCTATATTCTACATCCAATGCCTTACAAATCGCATAAGCCTTGTCCTTAGAATACCATTGAGGCAGATAATTAAAAATATATGACAGACAGCCCTCTCTCTCCTCCTCACTGAGATTAGAGTAGATACACGTGTTAATGGCTCCAATATAGCCCTTTCCGGGTTCTCCATGCTCGAGAGAAGCGAATGCATGCCCTTGGATACAAGACTCTATTAGTCTGGGTTGAAGCTGCCGGCAAAGACTAATGCCTTCCCCACCTGCACCTCTAATGCTCATCATTCCAAAGGGGATGGCTAAATTCAGCATAGCGTGACGCGCATAATCGTCTTCGGGTATCTCTTCAATAAATTTCGCTGCTTTGAGCAGATTGTTATCCGCAACATTCACAAGTACCACATTTAAACTCAGATAACACGGATCTTGATACTGCTTTTCCTGTATCCTGCAAAGCCACAAAGGATCTTCTTTGTTTATTTCTAACTCGTATTCATTAGCCACATAAAAGAAGGCCATACCGTTAAACACACCAGTGGCACAACGGGACAGTTCAGCCTCATTATGTGAAACTTTCTCGCAAAGGTTTATGCCCCTTTGGGCAATACCTATGGGATTCCCCCAAAGTTCCGGCAGATCGTGGACATTGACCCACCCATGCCCAATACCATGAAAACATTGAAGAGTCGCATCTGGACTTTGATCGGCAATTTGCGCGTCCACGTAGTCGCAGAAATCTCTTATTCGGGAAATGTCCGATTCGCTCCTGGCCATCTGTTCCATTAGCCCGTGATAAAAGCCGTAAGAGCAAAAGGCAGTTTTGGGATTCACCTTGACCTCCTTTCCAGCGACGAATGCCTCATATGCTTTTTTGCCAAGTAAATGACCAAAAGTATGACATACGTCGATGAACTCCGGGTCTGATTCATAAATAACTTCCACTAAATCTAGACTTTTGTCTAGACCATTCCGGTCGAATGTTTCTGTCAGTAGGTCTTGCCAACACAATTGCTTATTTTCAGATTGGGAACACTTTACAATTTTTTCGTTCTGGGGACTATCCATCCGAGAAATTACTAACCCTATTATCGTCAGTGAGGTTAGGCATAATGCTATTACCACCCTGGAATTAAAATTCATCTTGTACACTTTTTAACGACCCTCTTACTGAGCACAGTGCAAGCCTTGAAAACGCCTCCTTCATACTCAGGTAATTTATTATTTACAATATGTTCTGAAATTTTCTGGGATTTTACTACACAACTTGGCAGTCTCATTTTGGTCGTTTCTGGAGTAATAAACAATTATTTCTGATAGATGCTTAAAACACTCGCTTTGATGCTCGGATTTTTCAATCTTCGCACAGAAACCAATGGAAGCATCTACATTATTCTCACCACCCCAATAGAGGGAGTTAACCGCATGTCTTATGCAAGCCTTAATGCCTTCTTCTTTCTCTGCAAGGAGACACCAATCATATACCTGTTTGGAATTTTCCTTGGAAAAGTTATCTATCTGTCGAATATCCCTGCTTTTGACTAGGGTGACGAACTCTTTTCCAAAACCCCCATAGCAGGCATCCTCTTCTTTCGTATTGGTGGCCGGCAATGTTTCACAGAGACGAAAGGCGGATTCAAAATCTTCCGCTTTTAGGTTACCTGAATCCCCGCCTACTTGCTCCCATAAATGGGGCGTTAAGTAAAGTAAACAGTGATACCTGGTCGCGGAGGGCATAAATGATGCAGTACATGGATAAAGGGGGTTGCTTAATCCCGGTAAATATTTTTCTCTTGACGCCGCCCAGGCTTCAGGATTGTGTTGACCCCCACCTACTATTTCCATAATGGCTCCCCCTATGCACTCTGCGGATTCCATGCCCTGCTGCTTAACGGGCTTGCTCTTCTCGCACAAAACCGCTGTCTTCTCTAAATCGTAGTTAGTGTATACCAGAACTCCATGCCCTAATCCATGGTAGCACATACCGTATGCCCCCGATCCTCCCGGAGCTTTCTGACAAGCCTCAAATATATCTCCAAGGGCGTTTTCTCCGTTTTTCAAAAAATGGCCTACCACGATAGAGTGCGAACAGGCGTTTCTGAAATCTTTTGTACACACCGTTATGCCATCCACCCCCTCATCTTTATACAGAACATCTCCCACTGTATGGCCTAGAAGATGCGTATCCGTATTCGGAGGAAGTTCTGCCCGCCCCAATACCTCGAAAGCATATTCTGCGCCCTTGGCTTCTGCTATGTTGGTAAAGATTTTATTGAGCTCCTTGAAACGTAAATCTTTGCCGTTAATCTCCTCCAATTCTGGATAAGGGTTCGAAATTAGCTTGATGTAACTGAAGCCGCCTAGGGTTAATAGGCCTACAGCCAGGATGAAGATCATGGTGACCTTGTGACTATATAAACTGAATTCTGTTTTCATACTCTTTTTATATTAACAATCTATTTGTATAATACACTGTTATATGATACCATCTCACGATACATAAAAGATACTGTCTATGTTAATGAATAAGGGCGTGTGTTGTACGGTTTCATAGATGTTTAGACTCAACGGAAAAAACAATAACTGGGGTTGGATAGTGGTACAGGTAGCTGTGCTTGTGGCTGTTGTGGCGCTTGTTAAGTTCTACGCTGTGCCGGACGAACAAAAAACCTCTACTGATAAATCCCAGGAGGGCTCAAGGCCCTCAAGGCCTCTTCCTCAGGGGATTCAGACGTATAGCATAAGCGGTAATTTCGCTGGCCCTCAGACAACTGAGCTAACCGTTAATCCTATCGATGCTAAAACAGGTGAGATGCAGAGCATTTCCGTAAAAGTGTCTGACACAAACCCAGTGACCTCGGTTACAGTAGTAATTACTTTAGATAATGTCTCAAAAGCAACTAGTGCCAATTTGTCACTAGCTGAGGGAACTGATCTGGATGGAATCTGGAAAGGATCTGTAGCATTTCCGGATGATACCCTGAATGGAAATTATACTATAACCGTAATTGCCGTTAGTACCACGGGTGTATCCAGTATTGTAACCACAGTAAGGTGATAAAGATTACCACCTTCAGAGCGCCCTTAGTCATAGCCACAGCCTGTTTTGCGCTGTTTCTTTTTGCGCAAGAAGCTCAAGCTGTGTCATGCCCCGAGCCAGCAGCATCGGGAGATTATACCATTAGCTCTAGTTGCAGTTTCTACGGTAATGACGATGGGGTAGATAACGGCAATATAACAATTAACGCTGGGGTTACCCTTACGGTAAACGCCAACCAACATGTAGTATTCAATCCTGGTAAAAGCATAACTCTTAACGGAACCCTTGTGGAGGTACAAACATTCGGACAGAGTAACGAAATAGTTAAGAGTTATCTTTGGGCAGTAGATGGTGATGGGGACACCTATACTGCAGCGCTTACTTGGTATAGAGATGCAAATAAACCAGTAGGCGCTGTGAGGGTAAGCAGTTTAACTAACGGAGGTAGAACAATAATTGATTGCGACGACAATGCATACAGCCTTACTAATGACTGCTATGCCTACAGTCAAAGCGCCTACTATACCTACAGTCAGAGCGCCTACTACAGTCAGAGCGCCTACTACAGTCAGAGCGCCTAC
>CAYIAN010000008.1:0-18006 GCA_964361435.1 uncultured Candidatus Saccharibacteria bacterium | reverse complement strand
GTCTCCCCGCGAGGAATCGAACCTCGATCTAGAAGTTAGAAGCTTCTCATTCTATCCGTTGAACTACAGGGAGATGTGCCGAGGGGGAGAATCGGACTCCCGACGCCTTGCTCTTCCATTGAGTTGGACTATCTCATCACCCCATTTAGGGTGTCGGGCGCTTATGTGAGATTATTGTTGGAACTCACTCACTAGTCTCTACACCTTCTCCAGTATCATTGTCCGCTGGAGCTTGGCTCGCGGTTGCCCCATTAATCAATATGAGGTTTCCCCGAATTCACCCGATTTTCCGTAGTTTATTACTAAACTAGGGCCCGAAGACTTCAGGCAAGCGCTCTACCACTGAGCTACCTCGGCTTATTTCGCAGTCTACACGAGTTTCCTTAACCCTTCAATGTATCCAATAATCTGATGGAAGAGAGAAGTACTCCCAACACGAATCTGAATTACTCCATGTGGCAACCTATTGTAAGGCCTCTTATTTTTACTCGATATGCTTTTCCCATAATAAGTTTTAGTAAAATTTATCATTGGGATACCTGTTTCTTTGTGCCAGTAGTTAAGTAATTCATTCTCATTTTGGTGCTCAAATAGCCTTAGGTTAGCTTTTATCTTGTGGTTTGGGATTTCGCAATATTCCTTAAGAAACCTAAGGAACAGCTTAACTAAATCCGAATCGGAGTTCGTTAGGGATACCACGTGGTATGTGACCTCTCGACCATTTTTAATCACGAGTCTTTTATATCCCTCTGCCCAATACAAAACTGCGCCTGCGATCAGTAATTCCCTAGAATTTATGGCCAAGATTTTTTTAGAAGCCAAGGTTTGTGTTCTCCTGGCTCTGGTAATCGCTATCGCAGTTTGTCTCTTATTGCGTTTTATCAATCCCTTAATTAATTTTCCATATACCCTCTGTTGTATCCTATTGCGAGCGGTCTTTGGTATTTCCAATCCACTAAGCCATTGATGGATCGTTGATTTGGATATTCCAAGCACGGCGCTTATCTCGCCATAACTTTTACCCAATAACCTAAACCTCTTTGCCGTTTCACGTTCTTGCTGAGTCCTCATACTATGGTAGGATGCCTATAGTTATAGTATAAACAGTTCGATAATCCATTGCAATTGGAATATAGTCCGTCTTTAATGTATTTTGAGAGGGTTAAATGCCCTCGTCGTTCAAGGGACAGGACACAAATTTCCTAAATTTGTAATCGAGGTTCGATTCCTCGCGAGGGCACATCGGGCTGTAGTGTCAACGGCCAGCACGCGTGCTTTGGGAGCACGTAGATCGAGTTCGAATCTCGACAGCCCGACATATGAAAGTAATATTAGTGCGTCACGGTCAAACCGATTACAATCGAGATGGCATATGGATGGGGAGAAAGTTAGATACGTCTATTAATGAAGTAGGTAGAACACAGATGAGTAACGTTATTCCCGAACTTAAATTATTGAATCCAGAGCTTATTATCTCCTCTCCTATGAAACGCACTCGCGAAAGTGCGGAGATTATAAAAAAAGCCCTGGGAATACCGCTAGAATTTGATGATCGAATAGTGGAAATAGATCTAGGATCTTTATCCGGACAACACAGAGAAAAAGCGGCCTTTCTTGCAAATGTTTCCTTGGAGGAGGCAATTCGTCAATACAGGATTGGACAATATGACTATATTCCCTTTGGGGGAGAATCTGCTGAAGATATCCTTGAAAGGACTAAGAAATTTCTTAGAGATTTGGCGCAAAGAAAAGAAAAATCTGTAATTGTCATGTCCCATGGAGGGTTAATTAGATCGTTGCATAGAGTAATTGCCGGAGACCTGTCTCTCGCAGACAGAGGAATCCCCAATGCGTCCGTAATTGTTTTGGAGTATGGATAAAGTTTTGAAAATTGCTCACCGTGGTGCTTCTGGGCACGAACCAGAAAACACTTTAGCCGCTATCTCCAAAGCTTTGGAGATAGGGGTAGACATTATCGAACTAGACGTACGTGCATGCAAAACGGGAGAGCTGGTGGCGTTTCACGACATGACTTTGGAGCGCACCACCAATGGGAGTGGCTTGGTTGCAGATACCTCCCTGGAAGATCTCAAGAAGCTAGACGCCGGGAGTGGTGAGCGCATTCCCACCTTGGAAGAGGCTATAGATTTAATAGATAAAAGGACCATTCTTAATATAGAAATGAAGGGTAAGGGAGTAGCGGATCGCCTAGCCACTATTCTTAGGGGTTATATAGAGAATAAAGTCTATCCCCCGGAGTTATTTATCGTGACCTCTTTCGACAAAGAAGAGTTTCATCAATTTTCTCTCAAAAATCCAGGGGTACGGTTGAGCATCCTAGTGGGCAGAGATATCTTGAGTGCTTCGTCGAGAGGCAGAAAATATGGTGCGTATTCCATCCACCTACCACAGCCATACATGAGAAAGTGGTTAGTAAGGTTTTTCCATAAAAGAGGATTCAGGGTATTTATATATGCCCTCAATTCAATATGGGACATAGCTAGGGCTAAGATAATGGAGGTAGATGGTATATTCTCAGATTATCCCGATAGAGTTTAGCTGCATTTTGCTATCTTGACATACCTCCTATTATGGCGAAACTTACACGAGCACGTTATATTATGAATGTGCATTTATGGTGCCTGTAGCTTAGTGGTAAAGCTCCAGCCTGTGGCGCTGGCGAGGGGGGTTCAATTCCCCTCAGGCACCCCACCGAACACTTATTATACGTACTCAAAAACAACAAGACCCCTCAAACGGCGTAAGGGGATATCCGTAGACCATAAAGGTCTTCGGGGTCCTGTTACCGTGTGAGGGGTTGGGGGTGGTGGTCAGCGAGACTTGCTTCTCGTCAGCCCTCTCCAGTGAGCCCGAACGGTCTTCGACACGCCCACGAAGACGAGGACGCCGAAGACGGCGAGTATGACACCAAGAGTCCACACGCCCACTGTCGACCAAGAAACGGTGGCTATCATCCATTCTCCTTCTATCAGGGATAGCACAGCACCAACTATTAGTTGATGGTGTATTATCCCCAATAGAGTGGTAAGGTTCTGGGTGTTTTATGGCATAAACACACCATACTGTCAAGTTAAACAGGTTCTAACATCCTCCAGTCCCTGACCCTTATTTCTTAACCAAAAAATGCTCTAGAACGGAATCTAACTCCTGGACTTCAGAGTAGTTAAACACAGTTACCTTATCACTCCCCGCAATCATCGAAGATAATTTTCTCTCTCCATCTGGTCTATATAAACAAAGCGTTGGTTTTCCAAGTTCCTGAGCCTTAGCGACTTCGTATCCCACTCCTAAACTAGGAACGGTTACTTCTGCAACAAAAAAGTCGGATCTCTCCAACCATTCCACATCCCTGTCATGTATATATTTGTCCGACTTTGAACTATCGGAGCTACTCGGGTTAGGGTCTGCAACTTCAGACAGCACCTCGCCGTAACGCCTAAGCTTTTCTACTATCCGTTGATATAACTCCATATCTTGTCTTCCGCCTCGAATTGAACCAGCAAAGTATATTGTCATCGGCTCTAAGTATAACAGACCCTTATCTGGGAGGTTCTAATAATGTCCAGTCCCTGACCGTGCTAACCAACTAAATATTTGACACATTTTGAAACGACAGCTTATGTGGTGAAATGTCTGCGCTTGTGTGTGCGCAGATAGCTAAAAGCGGCAGTATCCCGAGGGATGTCGCTGCCTAAGCCAGAGTTGGGGAGCTCCTCCAACCTTTGTGGTTCGGACCTAGTAACACGCAACTAGGAATGGTCATGCTCCTAGGTTCAGCGGATCTAGCGAGCTCCTCACTCTTGGCAAGTTTTGTTCTTCTTAGTTTGTAGAGTTCCAGCGGGGGGGTGAGTTTCCTTCGAGCGCTACCCTGGTGTGTCAATGCGCCTGGGGTGTGAGGGAGGGTGAACAGGCCCCGCCCGAAAGCGTCTCGCCATGGGAATGAAACAGTGGCAGGCATCATGCCGTCCCACACTCTCCCCTCGCTGGAGCACCGTTCTTTGAGAAAGAACAATTTATTACACATCATCGCACCTTCGGCCGAGGAAAGGATTTTTCTATCGGCCTTTCGCATTTTTATGTATACACGAGGCTGGCCCTAACATCCTCCAGTCCCTGAACCCAGATTAACTTTTGATATAATAAAAACATGAAACAATTAATTGCCCTGAAGACGATTTTAGGCATAAGTATTTTCGGATTGTTATTCTCCGGATATCTATCTTACCAAGAGTTCTTTGGCGAGACGGACGGCACTGGCTGTAATACTCTAGGGCAACCGGGGACAATCTTTGGGTATCCACCCTGTGTTTATGGTTTCTTTATGTACTTCTTAATAGCAATTATTTCAACCTTAGGGCTTACTAAGAAAAGAAGTTAGTTTAGCCTGATAAGTGATGAGGTCTGGTATAATGGAATCTGTGAAGGGTTTTCTGACTTTTATCCGTGAACAGGGAGTGATCGGTTTGGCCGTGGGGTTTATTTTGGGAGGAGCGGTTAGTAAAGTAGTGACTTCCCTGGTGGAAAATATAATTCAACCTCTTTTGGGGTATGTGTTAGGTTCTGCAGAAGGATTAAATTCTCTAGCCTTTGGTCCCATCACCTACGGCCAATTTATTACAGCCTCCATCGACTTTTTAGTTATTGCGGCTGTAGTGTATTTCATTTTTAAGGGGTTAGGCCTTGGTAGACTAGATAAAAAGAAACAATAAATAACGAGGTTTCTTAGAAGTATATTTTTTTATGCACCAGAAATTTGATATCTAACGTGAATTTAATCGAGGCAATAATTTTAGGTATCATCCAAGGGGTTACGGAATGGATCCCGATTAGCTCCGAGGGCATAACGGTATTGCTGGGAGTCAAATTTATTGAAGGAATTACGGTTACCGAGCTTATTAGGTTTTCTCTATACTTACACCTAGGAACTTTTTTGGCGGCCGTGGTTTATTTTAAGAAGGATGTTGCAGATTTAATAAAACAGTTGATCAGATATCCTAAAGCGAGTGCAGATACCAAGGCTACTTTGAATTTTTATATTGTAGCCACGCTTGTAAGTGGGACCTTAGGATTAATCGTACTGAAGTTGATAGAAAAATTAGAGGGAGTCCTAGATTTAACCAGTAAAGTTGTTGTCATTGCCTTGGGAGTATTGCTTCTTGTAACTGGATTAATTCAGTTAATTAAGAAGGTCGAAGGGCAAAAAACCGCAGGGCAAGCCAACTTAGTCGATGGCGTACTAACTGGAGTTGCTCAAGGATTGGCGGTGCTTCCTGGATTTTCTCGTTCTGGAATGACCGTCGCCACGCTTTTACTTAGGGGCTTTGACGATGCGCAATCCTTGAGAATGAGTTTTATATTAAGTTTGCCCATAGTTTTAGCCGGCAACATTTTGCTAAACGCGGTTAATTTTATTTTCACACCAGAACTATTTGTTGCTATAGCTCTATCTTTCCTAGCGGGAATAGCCAGCATCCATTTTCTTTTAAAATTTGCTAAAAGAGTTAAGTTTGGATACTTTATAATCTTTTTTGGAGCGCTAGTCCTAGTATCCGCTTTCATCTAATGTGGAAAGAAGCAGTTAATTGGTTAAGGGATAAATCTCAATATACATCAGTTGGCCTTTTCTTCCTTTGGGGAATATTAATGAGCACTCTTTCTTGGGGAATAGATACTGTCTGGAGCATCCCCGTGTTGCTTTTAACCCATACGGTAAGCGGTTTGGGGATATACTTTGGGATTTTAAAGGATTCGTTCGGGAAAAGAGGGGCTTTAGGAGTTGTTCTTAACCTGTTGGCTATGGTTTACAACCTCAGTATAGATATGCTCTATATCCTGATCTTTTGGTAAAATATGTAAGCAAAAGGTCGCATAACGCAAAAACAATATGGACCTGTCTATTTTTCTTGGGCAAGTAATTAGCATCTATCTCATTGTGATGGGATTAGGACTTTTCATTAACAAAGAAGAAATACTAAAGGCCGTCCGTGAGTTTGCTGGGGCGAATGCGAGTCTAGTTTTTTACGGCGCCATAGCTTTGATTTTAGGGTTAATGATGATCTTCTCTCACAATATTTGGGATGGGACATGGAGAGTAATAGTAACTTTTGTGGGCTGGGCCGTCACAGTTAAGGGGGCAATGGCAATGCTTTTCCCTAAAATGTTGAAAAATCTAACTGGTGCTTTCGCAAAATCTTCGATAGCTAACCTAACTAATTTCATAGGCCTCTTGGTCGTTATCGTAGGCGCTTACCTGGCTTTTCAGGTTTTCTAGGAGAGAGGGGTTAAAGCAAAGAGCCACCTTTGCGGAGTGGCTCTTTGCTTGTTTTGAAGGGGCTGTTAACATTGATAAGTAATAAATGAAGTTACGCATTAAATATCCAAACCTTACTTTGTTAGGAGCGTCTATCTTGTTCGCTATTGCGCTTACGTACTTTGATGTCTTCGATACGCTTTTCAGTTCCTTGGGAAGCTTCGGGTACTTAGGAGCGTTCGTGGCCGGGATACTCTTCCCCATTACTTTTACTTCTCCTATAGCCGTTTTTGCCTTCTTTTATCTTGGAGGACACTACAGCCTGTTTGCAGTAACAGGTCTTGGGGCAGTGGGAGCCCTTCTGGGGGATCTCATTATTTTTACTTTCATTAAAGACGGGACCTTAGCCGAAATAGAGAAAATCCGTGAAGAACATAAGATAGCTCATCCTATCCACGGTCATCAAAAAAGACACGAAGCCCTCGTGAAACTTTTCCACAGTAGGCCCTTTCACGCCCTAGCCCTTTTTATCGGAGGCCTTTTGATTTTGATGCCCGGGCCAGATGAGTTCGGAATAGCAATATTTGCTTCGTATAAATTCAATATGAAAAAATTTGTACCCATTTCTTTAATCCTCAATACTGCGAGTATTTGGTTGGTGGCTATGGCTGGAGCAAATGCCACATAACAATTGATCGGCCATAAGATTGGAAAGTGTTGACTCAAAATGAAAGACCCCCAGATCCAAAAACTGATCAAAGCGGAACTTAAGAGGCAAAAAGAAACTCTTGATTTGATAGCCTCGGAAAATATGGCTTCAATTGAAACGCTAGAATTGCTTTCTTCAACCTTGTCCAATAAATATTCGGAAGGATATCCGGACAAACGTTATTACCCCGGCAACATCTATGCCGATAAAGTTGAAAAACTGGCTCAATCAAGAGCATTGAAGATGTTCCAACTCTCTCCTCAAAAATGGCACGTTAACATGCAGCCCTATTCAGGATCCCCAGCCAACTTCGCAGTTTATTTTGCCCTAGTCGAGCCCGGCCAAACTATTATGGGCATGAAACTGGCTGATGGAGGGCACCTTACCCACGGTCACAAAGTTTCTGCCACAGGGAAAATCTGGAAGAGTGTCCAATACGGCGTGAACTCCAAAACCGGCATGGTAGATTTCAAGGAAGTAGAAGCTCTGGCTCGCAAACACAAACCCAAGATCATAGTTTCCGGATTCACCGCATACCCTCGCACTTTTGAGTTCAAGAAATTCAGAGAGATTGCTAATAAGGTTGGGGCATACCATATGGCGGATATATCTCATATTGCGGGTTTGGTTGCCGGCGGAGCTCATCCCTCTCCTTTTCCTTGGGCGGATGTGGTTATGACCACAACCCACAAGTCTCTAAGGGGGCCAAGGGGAGCAATGATTTTTGCAAGCAGAAATTCGAAGATAGCTCAAAAAAATAAAGTGGATCTTCCCAACGCCATTGATAGAGCTGTTTTTCCAGGTCTTCAGGGAGGTCCGCACGACAACGTCACAGCCGCCAAGGCTCAGGCATTTTTCGAAGTGCTTAAGCCGGAGTTTAAGGTATACGCCCACCAGATTGCGAAAAACGCGAAAGCCCTAGCAAAAGCTCTTACCGTGAAAGGCTTTGATTTAGTAAGCGGGGGGACAGACACTCATTTGATTCTTATGGATGTGCGCTCTGTTGGGGTGGATGGCATGGAGGCCGAGAAACGATTGGAAAAAACAGGCATTATTGCGAACCGTAATTCTGTACCGGGAGATCCATCGCCTTTTAAACCTTCAGGCATAAGGCTGGGGACGCCCTCCCTTACCTCTAGAGGAATGAAAGAAAAAGATATGAAGCTTGTTGCGGACTTGATCTATAGGGCCATTAAGGGAGAGAAGGGCGTAAAAGCAGCAGTTTTGAAGCTATGCAAAAGATTTCCGGCCAAGAGGTTTCTGGGGAAATAGTAGAGAGACTCCAGACTCTTCCTAAAATCAAAAAAATCCTAGCCGCTGTAATGGTGGGGGAAGACCCCACTTCTTTGAGTTTTCTGCGCCAGAAAGAACAGTTTGCGGCAAAGCTTGGGGTGGACTTCAGGCGTTACGATTTTCCCAAAAGCATGGGAAGCGATGCCCTAAGGGAAGAAGTGGGAAGAATATCAAAACAAAAAAGCGTGGGGGGAATAATTGTACAACTTCCTCTCCCCGAAGGGGTTAACAAATACTATGTCATTAATGCTATGGCCAAAGAGAAGGATGTGGATGTGTTAAGCGAGCGCGCCTTAGGGGCTTTCTATAACAACCGGAGCTTGGTTTGTCCTCCGGCCGTGGAAACCGTAAAGGAGATAATAGAAAGACAGGAAATAAATTTATCCAAATCAAACGTTGCCATAGTAGGTTTAGGAGCTTTGGTGGGAAGACCGATAGCCTTATGGTTGATGGGTAAGTGCGCTCATTTAGATTTACTAGATAAGGGTAGTAATCTGGAGATTTTAGCGGAAGCGGACATTGTTATCTCCGGAGTGGGTGAGGCTGGTTTAATTAAACCCTTTAATTTGAAGGAGAAGGCGGGGGTCATAGATTTCGGCTACTACTATTTCAAAGACGGAAAACTTTCCGGAGATCTAGATACAACTTCTCCAGAAATAGAGAAGCTGTCTTTTTACACTCCGACTCCCGGTGGAACCGGACCTATTCTAGTAGCCAAACTTCTAGAAAACTTCTACAAATTAAATAACGGGGATGTTTAAACAAATCACCTTTGCTTTCATAGGATTGATGTTGCTTGCAGGAATAGCCTTTGCTGCCCGCAGTTTTTGGGGAAGGGAGAGGGTGTCTGTAGTTAACAAAGAAGAAGGAGACTTTGAAAATCAGGAAGAAGATTTGTCCATCCTTATTTTAGGACAAGTGGGTCCGGGGCAGGGCGGAAGGTGGCACGCCGCGCCCAACCTTACAGACGCAATTGTTCTTCTCCACTACCGCCAGGCAAACAATACAGCTAACTTGATTTCCCTACCGAGAGACTTGTACGGCAAGTTTGGGGAAGAATATTTTAGGTTAAATAGGCTGCATGAAGAGGGGAAAACAGATGCCCTTCTGGAGGGGGTTAGCGCAATTACGGGCATTGAGGTGGATAAGTACCTCGTGATTGATCTGGGGATAGTGAGTGAGGCCATAGATAGTCTGGGGGGAATAGACATCGATTTGCCCTCGGCGGTAGTTGATTCAGTAAGTGGGTTCACCCTAAAGGCTGGTTCCCAGAGACTGAGCGGAGAAGACGCCATCTGGCTTATTAGAAATCGCTTTGCTCCAGAGGGAGATTTCTTTAGAGAAAAGAATCAGCATTTGGTGATAGAGTCGGCGTTTAATAAATTCCATAGTTTATCCCCCTGGCGCAAGACATCCGTAATATTTGGTCTCTTGCCGGAACTTAATAAGAGTAAGTCCAACTTTAGTATGGGAGACGTATTCTACAAGCTCGGGAGGGTGGATGATATTAAATTTAACAGCATAGTATTAGATTTCAGCACGAAACTTCTAATGAGCAGTATGATCCAAACCGTTAATGGTGACGAGGCATACGTTTTGATCCCCAGCGAGGGGATTGATAAATACGGAAAAATTCAGGAGTTTGTCAGCAAAGAGATCCTCTAAGACTCTTTACTCTCGGCAGCTTTAATAACAGCCTTTTCAATTTCTCCTAAAAGTTTTCGGTCGTCTTTGAGAGTCTGGCGCGCGGTTTCAATTCCCACCCCAAGTTTTATTTCTCCAAAGCTGTAAGTTGCGCCAGCTTTTCTCACTAGTCCCGATTCTAAAGCTAGGCCCAAAACATCCCCCTCGTAAGAAATCCCTTCGCCGTAGAGAATATCAAATTCAGCAACCCTGAAGGGCGCAGCTACTTTGTTTTTTACCACCTTTGCCCTGGTGCGAGAGCCGATAACCTCCTCACCCCTCTTGAGTTGTGCCCTGCGGCGGATATCTATGCGTACCGAAGAATAAAATTTGAGAGCTCTTCCGCCCGGCGTTGTCTCTGGGTTGCCGAACATGATACCGATTTTCTCGCGCAACTGATTAATAAAGATGATTATTGTGCCGCTTTGAGAAGCGATGGCTGTAATTTTACGCAGGGCTTGAGACATCATGCGCGCTTGTAGACCAATAAACTTAGATTCCATATCTCCGTCAATTTCGGCCTTGGGAGTGAGTGCGGCCACCGAGTCTACTACCACGATATCGATCATTCCTGATCGGATAAGACTTTCGAGAATATTTAGGGCTTCTTCTCCGCTATTGGGTTGGGAGATTAGCAGTTCATTTGTTTTCACCCCGATTTTTTTTGCGTAATCTGGATCCAGTCCATGTTCAGCGTCTATGAAAGCGGCCTTACCCCCTTTGGCCTGAGCGCGGGCTATAGTGGAGAGAGCCAGGGTAGTTTTGCCAGATGATTCTGGACCGAATATTTCAATAATTCTTCCTTTAGGGAATCCCCCTACCCCTAAGGCCATATCCAGCGACAGCGAACCGGTGGAGATGGCATCTACATTGACTTTTCTGGCGTCACCCAATTTCATAATAGCCTCTTCGCCGTATTTGGTACGAAGAGTTTCGAGGAGACTATCTAAGTCTTTTGTCCCCGACTCTTTAGATTGTTTCTTGAGTGGTGCCATTTTCTGTTTCAATAATGGGTTGTTGGTAGAATACCTGTTTTACTAATTTAGTTTCTCTGCCTAGATACCTTTTAACTTTAAATTCTAAAGTGTTTAATCCTGGTTCTAGCTGGACTTGTTTTTCGAAAGCTCCAATATCATTAGTATAGATTATCTCTTCATTTAAAGTTAGTCGATCATCTGGGTTGATCGTACCCGTGACTGTCACTACTGACTCTTCAATGGTATCTGGAACAGTTACATCTATACTGGGTTTCCCCAAAATACGGTTGAAGTTCAAACTTACTAACAAAAATACCACTATTCCAGCAAGGATCCAGATCATAGTTAGTCTACCCATTTTCTGGAGAGCAAAGCGGTTAATGGGAAGAAGGTCTTTTTCCCCGGAGGACAGAGCTTCTGCGGAGGACCTGAATATCTGCCAGAGATAATCATTTTCAGTTCCAAGAGCGGTGGAAATCTTGAAGAGATAGCCTCTAATATAAGGTTGAGATGGAAGTTGATCGAAGTTCCCGTCCAGGAGAGCGTCTATAAAACGGCTGGGAACGTCAGTAAGGCTTGCCAACTTTCCAGGCCCCATTCCCTTAGACTTCATAAGTTTTTTCAAAACCTCTACTATATCCTCTATTTCATCCATAGTATTCGTTATTCTTCTCATCAACGGTATCGCTATCGTCATATGAGTTATCGACAGCCGCATCGAGGATATTTATTAAAATATCTCTAGGTTTGGATCCATCTCCTGGTCCTATTACCCCTTTGGCTTCCATGATGTCTAAAAGCCTGGCAGCCCTGGCGTATCCAATTCGCAGTCTTCTCTGGAGTAAAGAGGCAGAAGCTTTCCCAGCCCTTATCACCACGTCCAGAGCGTCGTCATACAAATCGTCATCCCCCTCGCCATCCATACGGTACAAGTTTGGTTTGTCGAGACTCTCGCCCATTTCCTCACTCAAGGTGTCTTCGATAGCCCCCCTGTTTTCTGAGTTAATAAACCCAACTACCTTGGAAACTTCGTCTTCATCGATGAAATTTCCTTGAATACGCTTTGGTTTTGAATAATCGTATGAGGTAAAGAGCATATCTCCTCCACCGAGTAGTTTCTCTGCGCCGGCAAGATCCAAAATGGTGCGGGAATCAATTTGGCTAGCCACCTGCATGGCTATGCGAGAGGTGATGTTGGCCTTGATGAGCCCCGTGATAACTTCAACAGAAGGACGTTGCGTAGAAACAATTAAGTGTATGCCCGTAGCGCGAGCCATTTGAGCCAGACGTACGATAGCGCTCTCAACTTCTCTGCCGAGGGTACTCATGAGGTCAGCCAACTCATCAATTATGATCACCATGTATGGAAGAACATCTTCCTCCCGATCTTTGTTGTATCCCACAATATCTCTTTTGCCCGCGTCGAGTAGAAGTTCATAGCGACGCTCCATTTCTTGAATGGCGAACTTCAGCGCCGCTACGGCTCTTTTCCCATCGGTGATTACAGGAGAAAGAAGATGGGGAATCCCGTCATATGTGGAGAGCTCCACCTTTTTGGGATCGATCATAATGAATCTCAAGGTGGCAGGAGAGTTTTTGTACAAAAGTGAGACTATAAGGGCGTGAATGGCGACAGATTTTCCACTGCCCGTAGAGCCGGCGATAAGCAGATGAGGCATTTTCGCGAGGCTCGTAAATATAGGCTCTCCTGAAACGTCCCTCCCTAACGGGATGTTCAGGTTGCTGCTCTTGTTAAATTCAGGATAGTTAAGCATTGATCCTAAGCGAACAATACTAGCCACTCTATTTGGAACCTCTATGCCAACCAAAGACTTTCCGGGGATAGGGGCTTCAATGCGGATAGGGTGAGCGGCGAGGGCAAGACTCAAATCTTGGTTTAGAGCCTCAATTCTAGAAAGCTTCATTCCTTCAGCGGGTTTGAGGGTGTATCTGGTTACTTTGGGTCCAATGGTAATTTCCCCCATTTCCACGGGGATGCCAAAACTTTCCAGAGTACGTTTGATAATGTTCGCGTTAGCTCTCAAATCCCCAACCACAGGTTTGTCAGAGCTGGTTTTGAGAAGCTTCAGGGGAGGGAATTTGTAATCCTTGAGAGCAGCCTTCAATCCATTGTCGCTAAAGAGTCCAAACCCGTCAGCCTTTAGGGTTGGCTTAGCTTCTTCTCTGGGATCGACGGAGGTATCTTCTGACGGGTGATCATCAATATCTTGGGGCATGATGACGCGAGGTTCCTTCTCTTCTTGAGATTTTTCCTTGGGTTTAAACTTAAAACTCAAAGGTATATTCAAGGTTGCGAGTACGGAAGCGGCAAGGATAGTTAAGTTAATTATCAAAGAGGCCCCCTTTCCAAAAAGCGATTCAAGGTCTCCTAATATCGTTCCGGCTAACCCTCCAGTGCCTTCGGATATAATGTCGAGTATCCCGAGCCCCGAGAGCACAAAGAATATTGCCCCGACAATAGTGGGGGTAGCCAAAAACTGCTTGTTTTTTGTAAGGGCGTTTATTCCTATCAAAACCAAAGCGATAGGGATCAGGTAGTAGCCCCACCCCAATAAGGCCTTGAGCCCCATGTATGTATACTCCCCAATTGGTCCAGCCCACCCCAACCCGGAGAGAAAAAGGATAATAGCTAACCCGAGAAATACAACCGCTAAGATACTAGCCTTGGTGTCTGGGTGGAGCCCTCGCCTCTCCTCTTTTTCAAGGTCCCTTTTCAGATCTTTTTTCTTGAGTTTGTTCTTCTTAGCCATGTACCATCATTTAACAACAAAAAGGATAGCAGGGAAAGGTGCGATTGTGATACGATCACTGTTAAATGAGCATAGATTTGACCTCCAGAAAGGCGGCTTTCAAGAAATATGATATCCGCGGAGCCTATCCAAAAATGGTGAATGAAGAGCTAACGTACGCAGTAGTCAAGGCTCTGGGAAAAAAAGTCTTCAAAAAGGGGAAGGTGGTTTTAGGAAGGGATGTTCGTAACAGTTCTCCGAGTCTTTATGAATCTGCCAAAAAGGCCCTTATGGAGTTTGAAGGGATCACTATCGAAGATGTTGGGATTATGACTACTCCCATGTTGGTTTTTTTAATAAATCATCTTGGAGCCTCTGGAGGAGTGATGATAACTGCCTCCCACAACCCAAAAGAAGATAACGGGATTAAAGCCGCCGGGGCCGGAGGTGAGCCGATCAGCGGTGAAGAGATGTTCAAGTTAATTTAATGGAATACGTAGGAGAATATATAAAATTTCTGGAACAGTTTTTAAACGTATCTGGGAAGGTAAGAATTCTTTTTGATCTTTCAAATGGATCTACGGGAGCAGTAGTGAAAGATCTCTTTAAGGACAAGGCCAACATAGAGGCCGTTTTTGTGAATGACACAATGGACGGCAACTTCCCCGGACACGGTCCCAATCCTCTAGACAAGAGGGTAACGAATTTTATGAAAGAAGAGGTTATTAAAAGCAAAGCTGATCTGGGAGTGGTTTTTGACGGAGATGGAGATAGAGTATTTTTCTTTGATGACCTAGGTAATCCCCTAGATTCATACGAGATATTTAATTACATCAAGGGTTATTTTAGCGCTCCCTATGTGGTGGACGTAAGGGCGCTTTCTAAATTCACTATGCAAAGTGAAAACGTGATCGAGACCAGGGTAGGGTATTATTTCATAGCACAGGCTATGAGGGAGAATAACGCAGCATTAGGAGTCGAGTACACAGGACATTTTTACTTTAAAAACTTTTTTTATAGGGACTCGGGGATTCTAGCGTCAATCTATATGCTGAATTGTCTCTCTAAGATAAGGGGTGAAGGGAAAGTACTCAGTAGCACAAGAGAAAATGTCGGTTTCGTAAAACTTCCCGAAACCAATTTTGCGATAACTTCTCCCCAAGAAGCCGTATCTAAAATGCGGGAGTATTTTAGTAGAAGAGATGGAGTACAATTAGAATTTTTAGACGGTTTAACTGTATATGCAGACAATTTTGCTTTCAATATAAGGGGTTCTGCCACAGAGCCAGTAGTGAGGTTTACCCTAGTTGCCAAAGATAACAAAACTCTTCAGAAGATACTCGAGGAAACCAAAAAGATACTCAGTATTAATGAGTAGGAGAAAATCGATATATTTGGACTACGCTGCAGCCACCCCAGTTGCTCCAGAAGTTATGGCATATATGAAACCGTATTTTTCGGAGAAATTTGGCAATTCCGGTTCTTTGCATTCATTCGGGCAAGAAGTACAGGCGGCATTGGATAGAGCGCGTACTACTATTGCGGATGAAATAAACGCTGATTTCGATGAAATTATCTTTACCTCCTCTGCGAGTGAAGCTAACGACTTAATTATAGACGGTATTTTTGAGGGATCGGGGGTAGAAAAACCCAAGATTATTATCTCCGACCTAGAGCATGAATCGGTAACCCAGAGTGTAGAAGTGCTCATGGAAAAAGGGATAGAGGTGATGAAACTCCCTGTATCTAAAGAGGGGTTTGTAGATCCGGAGGAATTAAGAAAGGTTTTAGATGAAAGAACTATTCTGGTTTCCATCATTTTCGCATCTAACGAAATTGGAACAATCCAGCCTATTGAGGAGATAGGGGAGATTATTAAATCCTTTAAGCAGGAACACAATTTAATGTATCCCGTATTCCACACTGATGCAGTACAAGCCATCTCGTCTATAAAGATTAATATTCAAACGTGTGGGATAGACGCCATGACCCTTTCTTCACAAAAAATATATGGTCCAAAGGGTGCAGGCGCACTTTATATTAACAAATCTTTTTTGCCCCATCTCAAGCCTCAGTTAATGGGAGGAAGCCACGAGTTCGGATTGAGAGCGTCAACCCCCAATACTCCAGCGATAGCGGGATTCGGGAAAGCTATGGAACTTTTGGTTGAAGAAAGAAGTAAAAAAAGCAGAGAGGTTGGAGAGTTGCGCGACAGATTATGGGACGGATTGAAGCGATCTATTCCAGATATAGAAGTGAATGGTAGTATGAAAAATCGGTTGCCAGGTAATTTGAACGTATATTTCCCAGGAAGGGAAGAAGATAATCTAGTGATCAGATTCGATTTAGTGGGGGTGGCAGTTTCCGCTGGATCAGCTTGCTCCGTTAGATCTAATAAAGTATCCAAGGCTGTCTTGGCTTTGGGGCATTCTCCAGAGAGAGCGGGATCGAGCATCCGCTTTACATTAGGAAGTCCTACAACCACCAAAGAGGTAGATGGGGCGGTGGAGAGAATAACTAAGACCCTGATTTAGTAGGAGTGTAAGAGTTTTATAATATCGTTCTTAGAGCGAAGATAGGTTCGAATCCCGTCCCTGACCCATCGAAATCAACGTTTCTAAAAACACAAAGCCCGCACGTTATCCATAAACGGCGGGCTCTGCCGCTGCGCGTGAGCGCTCGAAAGCGTTTATGGACTCTGTGCGGGCAGAGTCCGTCTGCGCTTTGCGCGGACTCCACACGGGATCGGGAAGGAGCTGTCAAACCTTTCGGCATCGCCTTTTCGGCTAGACCATCGTTACAGCTGTCCACTCAACAGCCCATGGTCTTTCTTCGCTTTCAAGTCTGTAATTGGAGAGATTTCTCTCTCGCGGACCATACAGACTTCCGTTCTCCGACTAACCGACCTGATTGGTGGACGACTCAACGTTCCGCATTGAGTCCACCTTCACTTGGTCGTATATCAGTTCACGGTGACTCTCCTCAAGCGGAGAGCCTCGACCGATTTATATGCTACCAATCTCTCCCTCACCACGTTTGAATAGAAAGCTCTATCCCGTCTGATTAGCGTGGTTGAGGTCGGTAGTTTTTACGGGTAAGCCTTGGTGGAGTGACCACTTGGAATGGGGTATCCACCGGGTGTGACGAGTCTCCGCAGACCCATTATCGAGGTCACACACGTTTACAGTGCGCAGGCGGGGATTGCCCCCCCGAGCTTGGGGGTGCTTAACGTCGCCTGCGCGTCGACGTGCATATGGATTTTGGTTGGTGGAGACATCTGCGCGGGAGAGATTGCGCGTCCCCAATAGGTAACTAGGTCACCCTGGCTCCTCCTTCTCATTGGTTTCCAGGCGTGAATTGTGGCTACATGGGCATATAGACACAACTCACACCTGGAGTTCTCAAAGTACGTTCCAAAGCAGCGTATCACTAAATAGCTAACTTGTCAAGACAGACACGGCTAGATAGGTTCTAACATCCTCCAGTCCCTGACCCTTGGAAATTGATTCGATAAACACTAGATAAAACTCACACCTCTAACGGGATGTTCGAACTTTTGGTACTATTGAGTTATGAGAACAATTTTTGTAACGGGTTCATCCAGGGGTATCGGCAAAGCGATTGCCTCGTTAGCTCACAAACAGGGTTATAAAGTTATTGTACATGGCAAGACTGATGATGTGGCTCTGAGAAAAACCCACAATGAGCTAAGTGGTTCATTGAAAACCTTCTTTGACGTTGGAGACAAAGAGGAAGTTCATAAATCACTGAAAATCCTGATGAAAAAACACGGCGCGATAGACATTTTAGTTAACAACGCTGGCGTGACCCTTAACTACATAAAAGACATATCAGAGGTAAACGAGCAGAAAGCTCTTGAAGAGTGGAAGATCAATGTTCTTGGTCCCATTCACTGCACTCAGGCTGTGCTTCCAGGTATGCTAAAAAAGAAAAGAGGCTCAATTGTAAACATAGCATCCATAAAGGGCTATCCCAATCTTGCCACGATGAGTAGCTTCACATACGCCCAAACAAAATCTGCGGTTATTTCAATGACCAAAAGTTTGGCAAAAGCATATTCTCCTAAAGGAATACGGGTAAATGCTGTTGCCCCAGGGTATGTGAAAACAGAACAAGCTAAACTTTGGAGCAAAGACACATTCAAGAGAATTAACGAGGGGACCCTTCTAGCGAGAATAGCTAAACCAGAAGAAATAGCTCCCGTTGTAATGTTCTTGGCGTCTGATGATGCATCCTATGTAACGGGGACGGTTGTTCTGGCCGATGGCGGTTACACACTAAAAGGTAAGTAGACAGGTTCTA
>CAYIAN010000007.1:0-19315 GCA_964361435.1 uncultured Candidatus Saccharibacteria bacterium | reverse complement strand
AAATCGGTTATAGAGACAATGAAAATTATTGAAACGCAGTAAATGGCGGGCTTTAGTTGAGGTCTTCTTTATCTATACCCCGCGAATATCAATACTTTCCCTAAATCCTTCTGAATCCCCACCCAATCCAGAGTTCTAAACGTGTCTAACAGGGAGCCAAAATTACTTTCTAATACCACCCAAGATGATGTCCGGTAAAGAATATTAATATGGCGAGAGATCCCAAAACGGTTGTTCCAATAGCACCCCACAAACCACCCTTCATTCCTTTAGGATCAATCTTTTTAGTCACAACGTACACTACAAATAAAGCCACAATATAAAGCAGGAAAGATAGGATACCCTTAGAGGTCCAGTGGTGTCCGGATAGAGATTTAAGCCAATTTTTTAGAGGAGCATTAAGTTCGGCAAGAATCGTAATTGCCGTAATAAACACAATGGCAAGGATTGATGCGATGGAAGATGAGTATATAAGTTTTGGTTTATTCATCGGCTTATTTCACTCCCCAACGGGCTGCAGCAGAAATTATAAATCCCATAGCACCTATCAGCAGACCCAATCCAACTATTAACAAAACCAACACCATAGACACCCGTTTGATATTCAACTCCTCAAATTCCTTCTTATCAAGGAAGGTAATAAATAGCGCAGTAAGGGCCAGGGGAATGATGAACAAAAATATATGTTCTTTGGTCTCCATAATAATATTGTGAGCCCAAGGAGCTAAACCGCTTTTAATTATGGGCTTAACCAAATCTCCATAATATCTTACGTAGTAATAACCACCCGTAAGCCAGCTTAGAACAAACGCCAGAACACCCACGATAGCACTCCAGTATAAACGGGTTTTTCTCCAGGAGTTGTTTTTAATCTCACCCAAAAGCCAAAAGAACGCATCTATTCCCACAATCGCAAAAGCCAGGTGGAGTCCAATTAAAACAGGTTTGCTAAGTAAAATCTCCAACATATCTATGTACAATAAATTGTATCATAGCCGTCAGATTTAAGGATTAACTCATATCCTGACTTCGTAGATGTGTTTCTGCGCTGATGAGCTCAAAAGAGCGAAAGTCACTCTTAGATAACCGATTTAGTTTCCGTATTGACACAATCTTTTATGTATGACACACTTGCCGTTACAAGGTAGGAGCTGTCTAAAGAGGTAGTCGGTTTTTTGTACAGAAGGTCCACTTGGTTGTTTAACAAAGTAATTAATAAACAAAATGGAAGGAAAAATCGCTCGTCTAACCGACCGCGGTTTTGGGTTCATTTCTATAGAGGGACAAGAGAAAGATCTCTTTTTCCACTCGAATGAGCTCAAAGGCGTAGAGTTCGATGCCCTCAAAGAGGGAGACATGGTGACTTTCGAGGTAGCGGAAGGCCCAAAGGGCCAGAACGCCACCAACGTAAGCCGCGTGTAAGACAAAGCAAAAGCACCCAATTGGGTGCTTTTGCTTTAGATAACTTATTCTATTAGTTTCAGCTAATCATTCAAACCTTGAAGTTTAGTTTTACTTGAATTAGCTTGGCTCAATATATCTGAGTCAAAAGTATAAGTTAACTTATGCTTGCGTGCATATCTCTCCTGCGCTAGCCTTATAAGTTCTGTCAGTAATTCACTAAAACTTACTCCACTAGCTTTCCAAAGATGATGGTATAAAGTGCCGGGTAAGGTATTAACTTCATTGGCGAAGAATTGAGCAGTCTCCTTATTGTATAGGAAATCAACTCTAGCCGTGCCAGAACAACCCAAGATTTTATATATCCTCACGGCCACCTCCTGTATCTTCAAAGTAGTGGGCTTATCTAGACTAGCTGGAATAACCAATTTCTTTTCGGCTTTACCTAGTTGGGCTCCACCTCCCTCAAGATACTTATCGGCGTAGGAAAAAAAGTCTTTGTGGAAAAGTGATTCTTGAAGGAGAGATGGTCGAGGATTATCATTTCCCAAAATTGCACACGTTATATCCATCAGATTAGGTACAGCTTCCTCCACCAATACCTTATCGTCGTAGTGGAGGGCCACCTCGATAGCGAATACCATCTCTTTCTCGTTAGCAGCTCTCGTTATTCCTATAGAGGAACCTAGGCGTGCTGGCTTTACAAAAACCGGCATATTGAGGTCACCCAACTCTTTGAGAATAAATGGTCTATCCTTTTCCCATCGAGACCCAGTGAAGTGGGTAAATTTGGTTGTCGGGATATCGTATTTTTGGTAGAGCTCTTTGGTGAGTACCTTATCCATAGTTATGGCGGAAGATAAAACATCGCATCCCACGTAGGGAACGTTGAATATTTCAAAAAGTCCTTGGATAGTGCCATCTTCCCCGTTTAGTCCATGGAAAGCAGGGAAAGCTAGATCTATGGAAAAACTTTTCTTCTTGAGGCCTGACTTAGTGAGGACTAGCTTACCCTTAGGGGAATTGGTATCAATGGCGTAATTTGCGTATGAACTAAGCTTGTTTTGCCAGGATATTTGTTTGTAGAAACTCAAGTCTCCCAAGAGTTCCCCGACGTGCCACACTCCTTCTTTACTTATATAAACTGGCACTACCTTGTGGCCAAGCTGCTCCAGCCCCTTTGTTATCAAGGTTCCCGTAATGATTGACACATCGTGCTCGGGACTTCTGCTCCCAAAAAAAACACCTATATTCATGATTTAGATATAATTTTCTGGCCAGTCATTTTGGAAAAGGATAACATCACCCGCCTTTACAATATTGGGCAACGATTCCCTGGCTGCCTGGGCAGTATCGAACCACATTATATCATTGATGGGAAAGCCTTGCCGCTTGAGACCATTGGCGATATTTCCGGTCACGCTATTGCGGATCAGGATTATTAAGTCGGCTACCGGAGCCAATTCCTCACCAATTTGTTTATGTACCACAGGACTCACTCCTCCCATTTCAACTAACCCCGGAGTTACATATATTTTGCGCTTCTGTTTGAATTGAGAAAGGGCGTTAATGGCTTCGCGCACACCGTTCGGATTACCGTTATAGCTATCGTCTATCACCACCACGCCATTTTTGGAAGATACTATTTCAAGTCTGTGGGGTAAGGGCCGTAGTTGCGCAACACCTTTTTTTACTTGCTCCTTAGTTAGGCCCAATTTGTCGGCGATGGTAATGCCTGCCCCTATAGCTCCAGCAATGTATTTACCCAAGAAAGGCACGGTGAAATTATATTTAGTATTTCCCCGCGTAAGGGTAAGATCTAGACCGAGACTTTTTGGGTTAAACTTCGCTTTTTCAGTTTGCACAAAGGCCAGAGGATGTTTGCCGGATGTATAGAAAAGAGGAGTGCCCTTGAAAAACTTCCCAGAGTTTTCGACTACCAATGCGTTATCTGCGTTGAGCACAGCCAATCCGGAATTACGTAATCCTTCTAAGATCTCGAATTTAGTCCGTACCGTGTTTTGCAAGGAACCAAACCTCTCCAAGTGACTCTCGTTAATGCCAGTTAGGACTGCCACATCAGGGGGAGCCAGGCGGCAAAGCTTTTTTATATCTCCTCGTTTGTATGCTCCCATCTCCACTACCAAAATTTCAGTATCGTTACTGACTTCTTTTAACACAAAACGAGATACTCCAAGGGGTGTATTGAAGTTCTCGGGAGTTTTGAGAACTTTAAATTTCTGAGCCAAGATAGAAGCAATAACCTCCTTGGTCGTCGTTTTTCCATAACTGCCAGTAATGCCTACTATCTTCAGTTTTGGTCGTAGACTGGAAATTTTCTTTTTAGCTTTGAGTATTAGGTACTGTTTGAGAGGATAATCTATGGGTGTCACAAGAATTGTACTGACCGTCAGGAGAATAAAGTAGAAGAAAGATAAGGTGTATAAAAAAACAAAAAAGGTAATCCATCTACCAAGCACCATTGCTCCCCAATACGCAATGGTTACTTGCAAGATCAGTGATAAGAAAAAAACCATAACTAATTTGGGCGTCCAAGTTATATTAGGCGAGACCTTCTGGGGAGATCTAAGTGACGCTTTAATAAAACGCAGGAGATGGTAATTCTCCAGTTGCAGTAGATAGATACTTCTTTTGATTGCTGCAAGTGGGTTCATATTAAGTTGATTTTAAAAATTTAATAAAAAGTAAAGGCTGATCTAGGAAACTAAAGTGTCCTGCTCCTTTGATTACTTTTAGGCTGGACTTAGGTATCAAAGCATGCATCTTTTGCCCCACACCCAAAGGAGTTTCTTTGTCTTTCTCACCCCAGACTAGGATAGTCGGAGTCACTATGGAACGCATTGCATCAGATAAATCTTCATTAACTACCTTAATAAAAGTTTGCTTGAGTTCCGGGGTAGTTATGTAATCCTCTGCCCCCATTGTGCTATAGATTTTCCGCCTTAACGGTTGCATAAAAACGGGTTTGAAAAAGGGCTTTACGCTTTTAGCGATTGCTTTAAGCACAGTTTTTTTAACCGAGGGAGCCACAAATCCAGCGCTATCCACCAATACTAACTTTTCTACTAACCCGGGATTTGTTGAAACCAACTTTATGGCAACTCTGCCTCCAAAAGAGTGTCCCACCAGCGCCACGTTTTTCAACTCCAATTTTTCAATGAATCTTCTTACTAGATGGGCGTAATCCTCCAGCGAAAAAGCCTTATTGGGAGCGGGTGATTTGCCAAATCCAGGAAGGTCAACGCAGTAAGGGATTATATCAACCATCTTCTCTGCGACATCAAACCAAATAGTCCCATCAGAGCGCCAACCATGGAGGAAGATAAATATCTTTTTTGCCTTCCCAATATCATCCACGCCTGAGTAATAGTTAACCAACGTGCCATCTATAGATACTTGTTTTTGGAATAATGCGAACATCTTGTGGGATTATACGCTAATTTACTAACCTATTTTACCAAAAATTGGTGAGATCTACCTAGTCATACAGGTAGTCATTCGCCCTACCTCTACGCTGGATACCTAGAGGGCGGAGACGTAAAAGACATAAACGCCTTTCTTGAAGAAGAAAGGCCATACATCGAATCAGAAATTGAGAAATGGCTACTTGCAAGATCGCTTCAGATAAGAAGGATGCTAGAAGACGCAAAAAAAGAGTGGAAGTCTGCTAACTAATTCGATTGATTTCTGTAATTGCTTGGGCCGTAGGGGCGTTACGGGCCGTGAAATAATTTTATTGGATCTTGCTACTAAGATAATTTTCTATATCCTCGTCAAATTTATCCATACTTCTTTCAATCAACTCATCAAAGTCTGGAGCAACATTTGTGTGATCGTCTCCGAATATTCCTGATAATTCTCTGCGCTGCGACTCGTCGCCAAGGAGTATGGCCGAATACATATGCTCCCCAAACCCATGCTCAGTTCCGTTAATCTGTAAAAATCTTTTTATGTTTTCCGCGTTTCCATAAGTGTCGCCTCCGTCACCGATGAAGTATAGCGCAGAAGCATAATCTGGATATTCTTCAACCTGACCGTTTAGCGCGGTTGTAGCTTTCTTTATACCATCGAGCATGTTCGTACCACCACGCACCGTCAATCCCTGCATTAAGTGAACCTTTACAGTAGAGCTTGTTCCGTCCTCAAATTCATATCGCTGTGGCGAATCGTAATCGTGTGCAAACCCTTTAATTTCTGACACCGAATCCGAAAACGTATCGATAGAAAAGCGTATATACCCGAATGCTGTGGAGATTCGACTGAATAGTTCTGAGTAAAACACAAGGAGCTTTCGCGCGCTACGCAGCTTTTCACCTCCCATAGAACCTGACACGTCGACTAAAATAGAAGAAATGAATCTTGGTTTTATGGATGGTCTAATTTCTCGCGGGTTCTTTACCATTCCAAAGAGTAAATTTCTCGCCCTCATTACAGATCGACGATTAAATGTCCCCTGACGAGTCAATGAATCCTCATCAAGCCCAATTTCTTCCTGCCTTGGTAGCCGCTCCGCAAAATATTTGAACCATCTATCTACTAACGGCATAACCTCTTCCCTAATTTCATCGTACTCACCGTATAGGCGGTTTTCTCTTTCGACTTCTTCCTGCGCTTTATCTAACTCCTCGAGCTCTTTCTTTTCTAGTTCTTCAAGAATCTCGTCTCTCCTTTTCTCGTCCATAAAACCGTCCTCAACCATTTTATCAAGCTCGTCTTTTATCTTATCTTTCATCAGTCCTTCTTTTGCTTCGAGTTTCTTCTCTAGCTCTTCCTTCATGTCATCGAAAATTTCGCTCTCCTCAATCTCTTTTTTTAGGTCAGCGAGGTCTCCGAATTTCTCGGTTTCTTGTGCTCTCTCGTCAAACTCCCGTTTTTGTTCTGCTATTTTATCCATTTGCTCCCTTGCCTTCTGTAATTTAGACTCTGACTGTGCGATATCAGTATCTGACGTATCTCGTATTCCCTCTAGCGGATTCCTTGAGTCAGATGACTCCTGGCTTTTTTCGCCTTCGCCTGGCTTTCCTTGTGGCCCGTCAACACCACCGTCTTCTGCTTCCTCCGCAGATTTCTTTCCAGAATCTGCCTTGTTTTTATCGGATTCTTTTATATCTTCCGGTTTTGGGTTTGGAGTGGCATCGAAGCGCCTCCACGTTTCGCCATCCCAAATCTCCGCCCATGCGTGACCAGTACTTTGAGTAATCGCTGATTTACCGTCTTTGGCGCTTTCAACTTTATGCCCGATGACTAGACGAGCAGGAATACCGGCCTTGCGCATCATAGCTATGAATTTCGTATTGGCAGAATAGCATTCCAGATATTCTGACCCATCAATATTTTGAAGATAGTTATCTCCGGTAGATTCTGCTCGTAATTTATACTGTAATGCTTGTGCTGATTGTAGGTCTCCGCCTCCGGGGTAAAAATGGTTAGCTAAAATAAATTGTCGCGCTTGCTCGGCCTTCTGCAGTGGGGATCCTATGAGTTTGGAAATCGCAGACTCTGTCTCCTCTGACAGCGAGCCACGATAAATAAGAGCAGTATCTTCGTGTATAACTGCACCCGCAAATAGTGTTTGCTCTTGTAAAAAATCAACCGAAAACGATCCGGACCCACTTACATCGAGATAGAAACATCCATTTTGATCACGTTTAATTTCTGCACTAGTTCCTTTGGTTTTAAGAGATGAGGCATCTACTGCATATCCGTTAGGGAGAGGAATCGATTTGGCCCCGCTATCTATAACGCCAGAGATTGTGCGCCGGTTTTCCCCATCTATGGCGGTTGCATATGGAGAAAGTTGCTTCTTCTTACTCCAAGTCTTTGTGTCTATATCAAAGTGGCTCTTTCTACCACTCGCATAATATCCACCGAGCGCGGGGTCGACTTCAAAAATTGTCCGCTCTCGCATTTTCTCTCTGGACTCTCCGGGAACGGGCGGTGGCGTGTGATATTCGTCGGCGTCCTCTGGCGGGATGGCTGGGTCCTCTGGAGAGCCAGGTGGAACAGCCTCTTCTTTAAACTTATCGAGTTTTTTCTCCAACTCCTGCATACCGTCACTCGGGTGCCCGCTCTCGACCGGCTTCTGTATCTTCGGGAATTCTGCCTTTATGGTTTCTGTAAGTTCTGCGTAGGCACTTTCGTCTCCTCTCTGAACGTAATCACGGTAGGACTTTCTTAGGTTCTCGAAGACCTCCCGTTCGTCTCCAGAGAGTTCAGATACGATGTGGTCACGCTCGTCTCGTCCAACTAGTCTAAGCTCCTCGCTCATCCAGTCGGCCTTCAGTGCCTTCAGAACTTTTTGTGATCTAGGTAAATCTTTGATTCTCTTGAGAGTATCTATTGCCTCACTGCGCAATGCGCCTTCCATTTGTTTTTTGCCAGTTGAACCGTAAGCATCCATCACCTTTCTCTGAACTCGAGCTTGAGCAACTTCTGTATACAGACTCTCGAGTTCCTCAACTGGAATTTCTCGGCCGCGCATACTCTCTACGAACCTAGCGAACCTTGGATAATCGTAGTGTGCGATATACGCCGATAGGTTTCTGACGCGGGCGCTTACGCTTTCTAATCCATCTCTTCGGATATCTTCGACGTCATAAAGAAGCGCGTCGGGTTTTATTCCGTGCGCTACCTCTTCGGCGGTATGAGTGCTATCGAGAAGTCCTTGCAGTTTCTCAGCTCGCGTTTTTTGATCTAACGGGTGATGTAAAGACCAACTGCTCCCAGGAAGAACTTTTATTTTTCCCTCTGCGGCCTGTTCTGCGAGGAAAAGCATCTCGCGCGTTAGCTCCGAAGATTGAGGTCCTTGCTGGAGTGTAGATTCTCTAAATCCGCTTTTAGTACGTGCCATAATTTACTACCTACTCATGAGTTACGCCCTGACTCTCTTCTCGGAAGTCCACGTGCTCATTGCGGCGCGTATTTTACCGCTGTCTTCGCTGCTATCAATATGAGTCAAGTAATACTCATCAAGGAGTTCCCTTGCAACGGCTTCTGGATCCGCCGTCGCCTTTTGCTCGAGCGTTATTCTGTCTAAACCGTAAGCGCAACGTCGTAACTCGCGGCCAGTTATTGGCTGCTTTGCCGGCAGGGCATTCTTTACATCCCTACTCTTCTCAAAAATCTTAATGAAGTCCCTGCGAAGCCTGCCTGCAAATTGTACGAGCGTGAGTATAACATCAATATCAAACTTTTGAGCACCCGTGGGTTCGGAAGCTCCATTTTCAATTCCATTCACATATCTGTCCCACATCTTCACGAACTCATTACGCTCAAGACTTGCCTCATACGTAAGATCTGCAAGAGAGCTAACCTGACGGGCAATACGGAGTGCCTCCGAGGTATCGTAAAGAGCATTTGGGTTTCGATCGCCGGCTTCCGGCTTTCTGGTGAGTTGTGGGTAACCGATTTCGAGCGATACCATTCTACTTCTTGTTGCGAACTGCGGCTCAAACGTACCCGGGTACCCGGGGTTCATAGAACTCGCTAAGAGAACACTTGGAAGAGCCCGCACAACCTTCCCCGAACTGGTTTTTAGAGTAAGGGATCGCTTCTCGTCCATAAGCGCGTGAAGGAAAATTTGCGCTTGTTCCGGCATTGCATTGAACTCATTGAAATAAATGACTGCCCCCGGCGTAGTAATGCCATTCAGTACAGCGGATGGGACCCTAACTGTTTGAGATGCACCATCGCTTGACTCAAGAGCCACATCCTCTGATAACTCAAATTCCGTAGTCCATTTTGTTCCATCAATACCGAAGTAAGGACGGTTTGTAAGCGCACAGAACATTTTCATACGGACATCCTTACCGGTGCCGGCGTGCCCCTTGAGGTTGAGTATTCCTTCTTGCAAATCCAACTGCATCTTGAAGCCCCTTGCCATTTTTTCTAGGTCTCTTGTAGTCTCTGGGTCTTGTACCCAGTGGCTTTGCCATTCAGGAACAAATCCTCTGCCATTCGTATATTCAATTTCAGAACTGGACTCAATTTGGTCAAAGCGTCGCAGTAAAACGATGTGGTGTTCGACTGCAAAAACAGCGTGTTCCTGTAATTTACTCTTGTATTCTTGCTTCCAAGTTTCATCTACATCAGGGGTTCTCTCTCCAGGTTTTTGTCTCCTTGAATAAATCTCCCTAAGCGCCTCTCTTTGTTCCCGATATTCTCTTTGTAACTCGGAGCTGTCTCCTTTGGACCAATCTGTATAATCTTTCTTTATTGATTTGAATGCATCGGCTGTTACGTAAGATGGCGGTATTGCCTCTCCCAGATAATTGAGGAGTCCGAAACGCCACTCATTTTCATCTTTCCACCCCTCGTAGAGCCGTATATTTTCAATTTTTCCATCCGAAGTCCCAATATTTATCGCGACGTCTCCTTGAACCTCGCCGGCCCTAACTCCCGGCCCGTGACTTTTAGCGTCTTCGCTGAAGACAAGATCGGTTTTATATCCGGTCCTTTTTCTCACTTTAGCTTCCCATTTTGGAAAGTACGTTTCTCCGAACAAGACCATCTGCTGACCGGTTTCTGCTACTTGTGTCATTCCTCCGCGCTCTATCTCTGTAAGGACGTTAGAAATTCTTACTTTAAGGGCACGCTCTAGCTCTTTAGAAATGTCTGGATTATCTACGGACAACCCTTCTATCTCTGACTCAAGAACTCTGCGTGCCTCGCTCGAGTTAAGATATTGTTCTGCAGAAGTGCGATCAGTGAATCCCTTAGAGCGCAACCTATCGATGAGTCCGTCTATATCTGTTTCCAGCGTATCTACGACTACCTCTGTCCTCTCGGAGGCCTTTTCCCTCACTTTTGCGTATTCGAGTTTAAACTTATGTTCAAACTGCGTAGCAATTCCCTGAAGCTCGCTACGGGCGCTCATTATAGCTTTGTATGCTTCCTCGGCCTCTAGCGGAACATCGTGTGCTAGTATTGCGAGCCTGGCCTTTAGCTGCGGATAGCGAAACTCGAGCCAGTCGTCCATCTGTGACTTCGACGTGAATCCTTCTAGGTCTGTTCTCGTTCTACCAACAAGCCCTTGGATATCCTTTATGATATCCCCCCCACGCTGTCGGAAAAATTCCAGGGATTTTTGTTCAAACTCTTGCACTACTTGACGAAACTCTTGGCGCAAATCTCCATCTAGGAAAGCTTCAGTCGCTCTGACTCTATCGATCTCCTCACGAGCTTCCGAAATAGAGGTTGCGGAGAGACTGCCGGCAAGTATTGAGCGCACGGCGGCAACTGCTTCCTGTGTATCATTTGCCGCAAACTCCTTTTCCTTGAGGGTTATTGGTTCCTCAAGCCCCTCCAATATAAAAGTGACCTCGTTTGGCCTTAGCCCCTGTTGTCTCAATTCGCTCTTCAGTCTTATAAATCCCCCCCTTATCTGATGGAGCCCTTCTGCTGTGGTAATTTGGGAAAGAACTTCCTTAAACTGTTCTTGATATTGGACTCGCGTGGGTTCTAGATACTCTAGACTCTTCTCGCCTTCGCCGCCCTTCTTAGGAGCCTGCAAATCAAAAATGTTTTTGATTTGAACGTTTTGAGTAAATTTTGTAATCCTTCTCCTATCTAGTTCACGGGCTAAGTCCTCGAAGTTGGGTTCGTACATCACGAGGTGTCCATCCTTATCAACCGCACGTATTCTGCCTGTCGCGTCAAAATTTACGTGGCTCATCCGTGGCTCTCTCTTAACTTCCTCCAGTGTGTCCTTTGTTACAACTACCATGTCCTCTCCAGAGTAGAACAGGAAGAAGTTGCCGCTCGGGTCAAGCTGAAGGTTTCTGATCGAGTCATAGTCGCCTGGCAATTCTGCGCTGACTGTTTCCCAACTACTCGGGTCTTCAGTCATATCAAGCTTAATTAAATAACTTGGGTTACTGCTCTGGCAATAATAAATGATATTCGGATTAGACGGATCAGTAACTATGTTTGTCTCTATTGATGGCGTTGTACTTGAAAATACAGGGGATCCCTTTGGGTTATCGTGCCTTACAATATTTACCCCAACGTCTGTAATTAGCGCAGAATATTCTCCATTAAGCGATTTGAATCCTTCGGCCTGTCCACTTAGCGCCTCGGCATATTTTTCCAAATCGTCTGGTATCTTACCTTCATAACTAACATCTATTCTGGTCCATTGTCGCGGTGGGAGCGCGACACCAGCTTCATTTTGGGTCAAGAATGCAAAGTATCCGCCTTTCTTGTCGTGAAGAATTACGTATTTACCATCTGAAGTAACCTCAACACTAGATGTTGGATATGCGTCGTGCCCAGCACCGTAAAGACCAAAGTACTCTTGGTCAACGTTAGTAGTAGTGAGTTTGTGCTCAGCAAAGGGTCTCAGTGTCGACGGTAGATCACTGGCAATCGCAGAGCGCGAAGACACCTGTCTACTTTTCTTTCCTATATAGTCAACATTCAGCAGATGCGCTATATCCTGCCACCTAACCGTGATGTTCTTATTGCTAAGCGGAGGCTTAAAATCGCCAACCGGACGCATATCCTCATCAAGAATCTTGATCTCGCCAGAATCCACGACGGTAACAATCGTGTAATTATTCCAAGGGCGTAGATTCTCAATTGGCTTTTCCGTTGTTCCCATAGTGTTGATCGGTCTCTCCGAACGCTGTAGTTGTACCAACTCCAGCTCGGGTAGCTTTTCTGGAGAGCCCTCTGCACTCTCTTCTTTTTCCTCTCCTTCTGTTTTTTTATATGGATCGCCCATAGAGTTTGCTCTGACTGGCCTTGATTATTGATTGTATGGATAGCATTTAGTCCAACGTATCTAACAATATAAATCTTACTTTCTTTCTGCCAACATCAAAATGAACTATTTTGCGCATTTAGTCAAATTGTACCAATACCAAATACAACCGCGCTCACCAAATTAAGGATTCTGTTAAGCTCGTGCCCTTTCCCCAGGTGACCGTAGCGGGTAGGCGTTGATACTTTTGGCTGTTTTACCCCTGATCGCGCATCCCGCTCTGTGTCAAAGTTCGCGGACTGTCCGCCAGTGTCATGATCTACCTTCTCCGAAACGCTCGAATCAATTTTTTCTTGGCGGATCATCTTGTATTATCTGTGGGTAGCGGGGTAATAAATCAATGTTTGATAATAACTCCGCCAGAAATGGCACAAATTGAAGATAGAACCGGCTAGATACCGAATAACTATTCCGTCCGTACTTATATAATTTTGTAGTGTTTTGCGATTTCCCCGGCTTTTACTTTTATAACCCTATTGGGTTTTATTTGATCTAAGTCTACTGATACCTGACGTTCATCGATCTCTGTAATTTTACTCTCCGGGATGTCAGATGCATCAACTTCATATATATAAACTTCTTTTTCTGGATCAAATAAATCTGGGTTTCCAAAGTGTATCGTTCTTGCACTGTGGTTTATGTCTGTTACTTCATCTGGTCGTGCGGCCGGATCGGTTGGGCAAAATTCCTGAAAGTTTGATTGTGGTGGGCAATGGAGGACTCGAACCTCCGACCTTCTGTGTGTAAAACAGACGCTCTAACCAACTGAGCTAATTGCCCCATGTGGGCCAGGATGGACTCGAACCATCAATCCGCCAAGGTATAAGCTTGGTGCTCTAACCAATTGAGCTACTGGCCCTCCTGACTTAGCCAAATATAGCCTATAGACCCCACTCTTTTCAATACGAATCGCTAATTCTAGAAACCGAAAGGCTCCGCTTGCCCCATTGCTAGGGGGCGGAGCCTGTCGGGTTGTGTCTGCGTAGCGCATCACAGGAGGCTCAGTGCCTGGTCGGCACTAACGCTCCTGTCCTCCAGGAAGCCTGGTAGTCCAGGCGTGCGTGCCGTGACTCCGGCCTCGACCACGCTCTGAAGAACATGGAGGAGATCCCGAAGCGCTGGTGGAAACGGGAAGAATTCCCCCTCTTCGATGATTGAAACCAACTCTACACGCTTGGGAACGAGATAGTTGATTACCTCATCGACCCGACTGTCAGGCACTGAGGCGCCGGAGGTGACTCCGACAATCCTTGCACCGTCGAGCCACTGGGGATCGATGTTTTCAACTCCGTCGATGCGGTAGGCCGGGGAGCCTTCGTCGCGCGCCGCTCTCGCAAGAGCATTGGTGTTTGACGAAGTTTCGCTTCCCACCACCAGGACCAAATCGGCTCGCCGGGCAAGTTCCCTCACCGCAGTTTGCCGATTAGTGGTGGCGTAGCAGAGGTCTCCCTTGCGTGGAGTCCATAGTGCCGGGAAACGTTCTTTTGCCTCCCGAAGGACATCTTCCCATTCGTGAACGCCGAGTGTGGTTTGCGCCAACAGCGCTACCTTGCTCGTGTCACGAGGAACGAACGTCCCCAAACCGGCCTCGGGTTCCACGAGGGTGATGGCCTCAGGGGCTTCACCCATAGTCCCCAACGCTTCGTCGTGCCCGGCATGTCCCACGTAAATGATCTCGTATCCATCTGCGGCGCGCTTTCGTGCTTCGTGATGGACTTTGGTCACAAGTGGACACACCGTATCGATCGCAATGGCGGCGCGCTTCTCGGCCAGCGCCACAACATCCGGCGTCGATCCATGAGCTGAGAGCATCACAACTGCTCCCTTGGGAACTTCGTGAATGGAGTCAACGAAGATGACCCCAGCACGTTTGAAGGTCTTTACCACACCGGCATTGTGGACGATGTGGTGGTAGCAGTACACGGGCGGGTCGAAGATACCCACCATGACAGTAAGAGCTCGGATGGCCATTTCAACTCCTGCACAGAAGCCTCGCGGCTCTGCGAGGAGTACGGTTTCGATCATGATTTTTTCTCCTTGGTCGCTTGAGAGGTCGTTTATGACACAACCCTGTGTAAAGATTATGTCAAGGAAGTGCCCTTAGTGTATGTAAGTGTCCAAGATGTATCAAGTAGCTAGTCTAGGTAGAGCAGTATCTTGTCTAGGGAGTGCTTGAGCCAGTATGTATATTGTTTCGGGTTTTCACTAATTTCCTTTTGCAAGCTTAGAAGGGGGGTCCACCTCCATTCCGTTATCTCTGCCGGGTTGTGTACTGGGGACTCATCGAAATATCCTACAAAAACATGATCAAATTCATGTTCTATCAATCCATCGCTAACAGGCGTTTTGTATATAAATGAGAACACTTCTTCTAAGGGGCAATCAAATCCCATTTCTTCCTTGAGTCTGCGATGTGCAGCATCTACTATATTTTCTCCTGACGTTGGGTGGCTACAGCAAGTGTTTGACCAAAGTCCACCAGAGTGATATTTATCCTCGGTTCTTCTTTGCAGGAGCAATTCTCTTTTGGAATTGAAAATAAAAATAGAAAAGGCCCTATGCAGAAGGCCCTTTCGATGCGCGGCAAGTTTTTCTTCTGTGCCCACCTCCCTACCATTCTGGTCTACTAAAACAACTCGCTCCATTCTAGGCAGTGATAGTCCTTAGCTTGAAAGTTTTAATAAGTTTTTCAAACTCATCTTGTTCTATAACTTCTTGTTTCATCAAAACATCGGCAATTTTCCCAAGAGCAGTTTTGTTGAAAGAGATAATCTTTTTGGCTTTTTCGTATCCCCCCTTAAGGAAACTGGAAATTTCCCCGTCTATCTTGGCCGCTACCTCTTCGGAGTAGTCTTTAGCGTGAGTGATTTCTCTTCCCAAGAAAACCAAATCCTCATCTTTGCCAAAAGTTCCAGGACCCAACTTGCTCATGCCGTATCTTGTGACCATAAGCTTCGCCAGACGAGTGGCCTCCTCCAAATCATTAGATGCTCCCGTTGATATATCTTTAAATGTTTCTTCTTCTGCAACGTACCCACCCATAGCGACCGCCAAGTCTGTCAAAAATTGTGATTTTGTTTTGAGGCGGCGATCTTCGGTGGGGAGTTTCAGGGTATATCCTCCAGAACGTCCGCGGGAAACAATTGAAATTTTGTGTATTGGATCAGAATCCTTGAGGCCGGCGGCAACCAGAGCGTGTCCCGCTTCGTGATAGGCGGTGATTTTGCGCTCTTTTTCAGATACCAACCTACTAGTACGCGCCGGTCCCAAGATTACTTTCTCAATAGAGTCATATATGTGCTCTTGCGCCACTTTCTTCTTGTCCCTCTGGACAGCCAATATCGCAGCCTCATTTATTAGGTTCGCCAAGTCTGCTCCAGAAAAACCAGGGGTACGGGTGGCGATCTGTTTCAGATTAACCGATTCATCTAGGGGCTTATTTTGAGAGTGGATTTTTAGTATATCCTCGCGCTCCTTAATATCTGGAAGATCAAGCATTACCCTCCTGTCAAATCTTCCTGGGCGTAAAAGGGCTTGATCCAGAACATCCGGGCGGTTAGTGGCAGCGAGTACAATGACTCTGGAGTCTCTTTCAAAACCGTCCATTTCAACCAATATCTGATTCAGGGTTTGTTCTCTTTCATCGTGTCCTCCGCCCAAGCCGGCTCCGCGTTCACGCCCGATGGCATCAATTTCATCTATAAAGAGTATTGAAGGAGCGGCTTTCTTCGCAGTATTGAATGCATCTCTGGTGCGGGAAGCTCCCACCCCCACAAACATCTCTACGAATTCGGAAGCCGATATGTGAAAGAAAGGTACTCCAGCTTCTCCGGCCACGGCCCTGGCGAGCAACGTCTTTCCTGTTCCAGGAAGACCCATTAACAAAACGCCTCTGGGAATCTTAGCCCCGATATCTAGATACTTTTTGGGTTCCTTGAGGAAACTTACAATCTCCTCCAGTTCTTGCTTGGCTTCCTTTAGGCCAGCTACATCCTTGAAGGTTATTTTGTCTTTGAAATTAGTAAAAAGGCTTACGTTGGCTCTCCCAAAGGTGAATGCTTGATTCACTCCACCTTTGGCTTGGCGGAAAATGAAGTAGAAGATGCCTATAAAAATGATTAGAGGCAATACTGTTGGTAAAATGATCCCCAACCAAAAACGCGCTCCCGATTCATCTTTCGCTTCTATCTTTACGGTGGCTAACTGAACGGGTGTTACCCCCAAGTTTGTTAATGTTTCAATTATTCCTACCCCCGCTTCTTTCTGGGAGATTAGCTTAGTATTATCTCCGAGTTGAATATGGAGTTCATCCCCAGATATTTCTATGGAAGAAATCTTACTTTCTCCAATAAGGCGTACCACCTCCGATAGGCTAACTCTTTCAGGCGCTTTAACTGGAACCTGGTAGAAAAGAGAAAATATCAGAGCAACCGAAACTAAGATTACTGCTCCCCTAAAGATACTTTTATACAGATTTTTCTCCATCTACTCCCTCTTGAGTTTTTGGGGCACTAGGCTTACTTACTAACTTCAAAACAATACGTTTTTCCTCGGGCTTTACTGACTCAATACTGAAATTATATTCCCTCCCAGGTTCAAGATTCTTCTTAAGCTCCTCGACGCTACCGAATTCAGATACGTGGATTAGACCCATCAGATCATGAGCTAACTTTACGAAAGCACCAAAGGGATTAAGCTTGTATACTATTCCTTTAACCTCTTCACCCCCCTTAAATACTTCAGCTGCCTTGCTCCAGGGATCTTCCTGCAAAGCTCTCAAAGACAAAGACACTCGGGCTTCTTTAATTTCCACTATTTTCGCCTGTACCATATCTCCGATGGATACAACCTCTTTGGGATTATCAAGCATGTTATGAGAAAGTTCTGATATATGGATTAATCCTTCAATTTCGGGCTGGTCCGCAAACTTCACAAAAGCTCCAAAGTCTGCCAATCCAGAGATTATCCCCTGAACTACATCACCATCTTTATATTTATTCAACAACTCTTTAGCATTTTGTGTTCCCACCTCTCTTTCGGAGAAGATAAGTTTGTTAGTACGGGGGTTGAGGCTGATGATTTTGACCTTCATGTCCTGACCGATGAATTTCTTGAGCTCGTCCGTTACAATCTGGCGATCGCCACTTTCGTTTTGAGGATAGTTTTCGTTCGAAAGCTGTGAAGCGGGGAGAAATCCTTGCACTCCCTTAGTCTCAAGCAAAAGTCCTCCTGTATTTGATCCAACCACCTTCACGTCAACTGTCTGGTCTGTATCTTTGAGCTCCTTAAGCTCCTGCCAAGCTTTCTGTTTACCGGCCTCAACCAGAGACAGTTCAATAAACCCATCTTGGTTTTCAGGGAGTACTACCTTAGCCGTCACCTTATCTCCCACCTCTAAATTTTTTAGAATACTCTTCGCATTAATAAGCTCGATACCATAGATCACACCCGTACCGATTTTGGCAACATCAAAATAAACAGCCCTATTAGCCTTCTCTATTAAAATTACGCTCACTAGCTCGCCCTCGCGTAAAATGGGCATGAGTCCAGGGTTCATTTTGAGCATTTGGAATTCCAAACCTTCCTGTTTTTTGGTAGATGTACGCATAAATGCGAGGCTGATTATAGGCAAAACACGATTGAAAAGCAATCCCTGTCAAGGTAGAATTAGAGCAATGGTTATCAGTCTTTTGGGACCGTCTGGCATCAAGTGTCAGGTGGCTGATTTTAGTCTGGTTATAGACCCCCCCGCCAAGAAGAGGGGGAATTTGACACTTCTTACCCAAATAGATTTTACAAAGGGGAATATTATCCCAGAGGAGAATGTCATTAACGGCCCTGGGGAGTACGAGATTGAGGGGGTCAAGGTGAGGGGAGTTAATCTTCCCAAAGAGGGGGCAAAAAACGAAGGCAAAACTGCATATTCCATATTCCTTGACGGCATCCGTCTGGGGGTTCTTTGTGCGCTTACGAACAAGGTGGATGATACAGAGATAGACGTTTTGGGAGAAGTCGATATTTTATTTATAGACACCGAAGGGTCGACCTTGGGGATTAAGGAAATTTCGTCTTTGGTGAAAAAGATTGATCCGAGTATTGTGATTCCTATAAGCGAGAAGGGCGCCACAAGACTTTTGGAGGAGTTAGGTCAGAAGGTATCTGCGCAAGAGAGATTCGCCATCAAAGCGAAGGATTTCAATAAAGAAACCAGTGGTATTCAAGTAGTATGGCTCAAAGAATAGGCAAGGAGATAAGGGAGACGGAGATTACCAAAGAACTCAAAGAGTCGTATTTGGACTATGCCATGTCCGTTATTGTCGGGCGTGCTCTCCCCGATGTACGCGATGGTTTGAAGCCCGTCCACCGCAGGATTCTCTGGGCTATGTGGAATTCTGGAGTAACCCACTCGGCAAAATACAGAAAGTCAGCCAACATCGTCGGTGAAGTTATGGGAAACTACCATCCCCACGGAGACGTTGCCCTTTACGATGCGGTAGCCAGAATGGCCCAAAACTATTCTCTCCGCTATCCCCTTATAGACGGACAGGGAAACTGGGGGAACATTGATGGCGATCCACCTGCCGCTATGAGATATACGGAGTGCCGCCTTTCTAAAATAGCAGAAGAATTGTTAGCGGATATTGAAAAGGATACCGTTGATTTTATCCCGAACTACGACGACAGCCGCAAGGAGCCGGTGGTGATGCCCTCCAGATTCCCTAATCTTTTGATTAATGGATCGGATGGTATCGCCGTGGGTATGGCGACCAAGATTCCTCCTCATAATCTCACTGAAGTGATTGACGCTACTGTTCACCTTATCGACAATCCCAAAACAACTTCAGAAGACATAATGGAATTTATCAAAGGCCCCGATTTCCCAACGGGAGGCGTTATCTATGACCGCAAAGCCATTGTGGCCGCGTACATTTCAGGGAGGGGTGCCATTACCGTTCGCGCCAAGGTAGACGTTGGAGAGAAAGATATTGTTATCACCGAGATCCCGTATCAGATAAACAAATCCGATCTTTTGGTAAAGATGGCAGAGCTGGTAAATGAGAAAAGGATTGAGGGGATACGTGATATCAGGGATGAATCCGATAAGGATGGAATGCGCGTAGTCATTGAATT
>CAYIAN010000006.1:0-21152 GCA_964361435.1 uncultured Candidatus Saccharibacteria bacterium | reverse complement strand
TCCTTCTCCAAACCTTTTACTAATTTATCTCTTTTGCCCCGCAAGAAGAGTTTAAGATTCCGGATATTTTTCCAGTATTGTTTCTTGCCTATCACGCCTGTGCACGTGCCAAGGCAAAGACCAATTTGCGCGTTAAAACATGGCCTTTTATAAGAACCTATTTTATCTGCTTCGTGGGTACTATACGGCAAGATCTTACGCAAAATATTCAAGGCAGAGCGTACGTCCGAAGCCTTAGTGAAGGGGCCAAAACGCTCTCCGCCCGGATCCTCCTTACCCCTCACTAAAAGTACTCTCGGATACTCTTCATTTGTAATTTCGATATACAAAAAACTTTTATCATCCTTCTCTTTAAAGTTATAGGGCGGTTCAAACTTCTTAATTAACTTTGCTTCTAGAATAAGGGCTTCTATCGCCGTAGGGGTTTTTACGTAATCAATACGTTTTATTTCTTTTACTAACTTTTCCGTCTTGTTTGAATAGGACTTACTGAAATAGCTCGCAACCCTTCTTCTTAAATTTCCGGCCTTCCCTACGTACAAAAGTTTTCCCTTTGCCCCCTTAAAAAGGTAAACACCGGGGTCATCGGGTATATTTTCTATCAGCTTATTCATTTATTTAAGGTTTTTCTTAAATACGTACCCGTGTAACTATCCTTATTTCTTGCAATATCTTCTGGTGTACCTTCCGCAACAACTCTGCCACCCCCATCTCCCCCTTCGGGGCCTAGGTCTATTAACCAATCTGAGCTTTTGATTACATCCAGATTGTGTTCTATTACCAACACCGTATTTCCCCTATCCACCAATCTTTGTAGGACTATCAAAAGTTTCTTTATATCCTCAAAATGCAAGCCGGTGGTAGGCTCGTCAAGCATATACAAAGTTCTTCGTGTATCCCGTTTTCCTAATTCCTTAGAAAGTTTTATACGTTGTGCCTCTCCTCCGGAGAGGGTGGTCGCAGATTGTCCAAGTTTGAGATAATCAAGGCCTACTTCCTCCATAATTTTTAGCCTGTCGTAAAGCCAGGGAATATCCTTAAAAAACTTCACCGACTCTTCTATGGTCATATCGAGCACATCGTAGATGTTTTTCCCTTTATATGTAACTTCTAAAGTTTCTCGGTTAAATCTCTTCCCACGACAAATCTCGCACTTTACGTAAACCGTAGGCAAGAAATGCATCTCTATCGCAATCTGGCCGTGTCCTTCACAGTTATCACACCTTCCTCCCTTGACGTTAAAGCTAAACCTTCCGGTTCTGTACCCCCTAAAACGCGCTTCTGGAGTGGCTGCAAACAAATCTCTGATGTGACTCCATGCCCCTGCGTACGTTGCAGGATTTGATCTCGGCGTACGCCCTATCGGAGATTGATCAACGTTCACCACTCTATTTAGATATTCCAAACCCAGTAATGCACTGTGCTTCCCCGGCGCAAAACTCGCCCGGTTAAACTTATTAGCCAAAGTCTTATAAAGCACATCGTAAACCAACGTACTTTTTCCAGAACCAGAAACTCCCGTGACAGCTACAAACTTCCGCAGTGGGATATCAATGTCTATATTCTTCAAATTGTTTTCCTTAGCACCCCTTATCTTCAAAAAGTCTGCTGGTTTTTTGATTTCTCTTCTTTTCTGGGGCACAGGAATCTTCTCATCGCCCCTCAAGTAACTAAGGGTAAGGGAATTTTTACTCTTGTCCTTCAAAATCGCCGGTATTTCTCCCTGTGCCACTATATTCCCACCGTGTATCCCAGCAGCCGGACCTATATCCACCAAATAATCTGAAGCGTAGATTGTTTCCTCGTCGTGCTCTACGACAATAATGGTATTGCCTAAATCTCTAAGATCGTGCAAGGTTTTTATCAATTTGTCGTTATCTTTTTGGTGCAAACCGATCGTTGGTTCATCTAGAATATATAAAGTACCAACTAGCCTTGAGCCAATTTGGGAAGCAAGACGAATGCGCTGGGCTTCTCCTCCAGAGAGACTACCGGCTTTTCTGTCGAGGGTGATATATTCCAAACCTACATCATTCATGAACTGCAGACGGTATTTAATTTCTCTCAAGGGGGCCTCTGCAATTTCCCTCTCTTGTGCTGGCAAATTTTTCAACGATTCAAAGTATTCAATGGCTTTTGATATGGGAAGAGCGGTAACATCCACGATACTTTTCCCACTTAAGGAAACTACCAAAGCTTCTTTGCGCAACCTTTTCCCTCCACATTGTTCACAAACCTTTTCTGACCAAACGCTTTCCGTTCCCAAACCGTGGCACGCTTCGCAAGCACCATAGGGACTATTGAAGGAAAAAAGCCTTGGCTCTATCTCGGGAAAAGAAAAGTTATCCTTGGGACAGGCAAAACGAGCTGAAAAAATTAACTCCTGTTCACTAGCCTTAACCTCCTTAGAGCCTTTATAAATACCGCTTAAGGTCTCGCTGAGGAGAATCTTTACTGTCTCGTGCCCGTATTTAAGGGCCATCTCCACGGCCTCTGCCAGCCTCAAACGCCCGTCTTTACTAGCGAAATCCGTACTGACCGAGATCTTGTCCGTAACTAGATCGATGCTGTGTCTCTTGTGTCGAGCCAAATCTATCCGATCACGTAAGGATCGAAATCTTCCGTCTACCCTGGCCTCCGTAAAGCCGGAGGAGAGCAAATCGTAGAGCAGTTGGTAATACTCTCCTTTTCTTCCGACAACAACCGGCGCCATTATCACCAATTCCTTCGTGCTCTTATTGTCTTTGACCGCGCCTACGATGGCATCGATTATTTCCCCGCTACTCATACGCTTGATTTCAGCTCCGCATTCAACACAGTGCGGTTTACCGATACGAGAAAAAAGCACGCGCATGTAGTCGTATATTTCTGTGATGGTTGCCACTATGGAGCGTGGATTTGAAGAATGGCTTTTCTGATCAATGGAAATTGCAGGCGATAGTCCCTCTATTTCATCTACATCCGGTTTATCCAACCTCCCTAAAAACTGTCTCGCATACGCCGAGAGGCTTTCTATATACCTGCGCTGTCCTTCGGCAAAAATGGTGTCAAAAGCCAAAGATGATTTTCCCGATCCAGAGAGGCCCGTGAAAACAATCATCTTGTCTCGAGGTATCTCAAGATTCACATTCTTTAGATTGTGTTCTCTTGCTCCCTTAATAATGATTTTATCTTGCGCCATGTTTGTTACTTTTCTTCTTCAACCTTTTTTTCAGTACGTATATCTCGTCTCTTAGGATCGCCGCCAATTCAAAATCCAACGCCTTGGCTGTCTCCCTCATCTCGCGTTCCTTATTCTTCAAAATTTCCTGGAGGCGTCTTTCCGATTGAGGCAGCGCACTAGTTTCAAGCTTCAAAATCTCTTCAATCTTTTCCTCTCTGGATTGATCAAGTTCCGGCAATATGTCTTTAATGGCTCTTTTTATAGTTTGAGGCGTAACGCCATGTTGCTTGTTATGAGCAATCTGCAGTCTACGTCTGCGTTCCGTCTCTGCCACTGCCCGCTTAACCGATCCCGTTATCCAATCCGCATAGATTAAAACCTCTCCGTCAACATTCCTGGCCGCGCGTCCAATCGTTTGGATTAAAGCCGTTTCCGACCGCAGAAATCCTTCCTTATCGGCATCCAATATAGCAACTAGAGATACCTCTGGTAGGTCTAATCCTTCGCGCAAAAGGTTTACTCCAACTAAGATATCAAAATCTCCGCGCCGTAAACCCGTAAGAATCCTAATTCTATCAAGGGTTTGAACGTCACTGTGCAGGTAGTTTACCTTAAACCCTTGATCGTGGAGATAGTCATTAAGATCTTCCGCCATCTTCTTGGTGAGGGTCGTAACAAGTACCCTGTCTCCCTTTTTCACTCTCCCCGTGAGTCTTGGAATCAAATCCTCAATCTGCCCTCGCGCTGGTTTAATAGTGATCTTTGGATCCACCAGCCCGGTAGGACGAATAATCTGCTCTACTGTGTTTTCGCTCTTTTCCATTTCATAGGTACTGGGTGTAGCGCTAGTATATATCGTCTGGTTAACCCTCTTTTGAAATTCCCCAAAACGCAAAGGCCGATTATCAGCGGCTGAAGGAAGGCGGAAGCCGTGTTCAATCAAAGTGCGCTTACGTGAGGCGTCCCCTTCATACATGCCCCCCAGTTGAGGTACCGTCACGTGAGACTCGTCTATTACCAACAGATAGTCCTTGGGGAAATAATCAATGAGGGTGGCTGGTGGTTCTCCGGCAGCGCGTCCGTCCAAGTGACGGGAGTAGTTTTCAATACCATTGCAATATCCGATTTCTTTAATCATCGCGATATCACCCCTTGTCCTGCGTTCCAACCTTTCAGCTTCCAATAACTTTCCTGTCTTCTCAAATAAAGCCAGCCTTTCTTTGAGTTCAGCTTGGATTGCCTTAAGGGCACTTTCGGTTTGTTCCTCCGGGGTGATGTAGTGCTTGACTGGGGAAATATATATTTCTTCAACTTGAGGAGTATTCTCATAGCTAAACCCCTTAACCGGATCTATTACATACATCTCCTTGATCGTATCTTTTTCAACTAGCAGGTTATAAATCATATCATCGTGGGAGGACATAATTTCCCAATTGTTGCCTCGCAAGCGAAAACTGCCTCTTTTCAAATCGGCGTTGGTACGCACAAACTGCACTTTGATTAACCTGCGAGCCAATTCTTCCCGGGAAATCTTATCCCCCACCCTGAAATGCAAAATATGCTCTTTATATAACTCCGGTGAGCCCAAACCGTATATAGCGGAAACTGACGCTACAATAATCACATCTTTTTTGGTTAATAGAGCCGTAGTGGCCGCATGGCGCAATCTATCTATCTCATCGTTAGTGTGGGCCTCTTTTGAAATATAGGTATCTGTGCCTGGCATATATGCTTCAGGCTGATAATAGTCATAATAAGAGACAAAATAGTGAACTTCATTGTGGGGAAACAGTTCCCTGAACTCATTGCAAAGTTGAGCTGCGAGGGTTTTATTATGTGCAATCACCAAAGTTGATTTCTGCACCTCCTGAATTACGTTCGCCACCGTAAAGGTTTTCCCGGATCCCGTAACACCCAAAAGAACCTGGTGCTTCAATCCCTTTTTAATGCCTTGACTTAAACTCTTTATAGCTTTCGGTTGATCTCCTCCCGGTTTATTCTCGGAAACTAATTTGAACATGAAGAAATCCCCCCTTCTTGTCTTATATAAGGGGGTGTGGAGCCATTTTACGCCCCCTTATTTCTTTCCACAATCCCCATAAAGCACAAATGCCCCGGGGCGCCAGACACAAGTGTGCCTAGCGCCCGGGGCGCCGGTTGAAACATCAGTATCCACGAAGAGAGAACGGTCCATCACCCGACCAAAGCTCCCTGAGCATGACTCCCCGAGACAACTCGTGGGGGCATACACCTGATTCGCAGACGCTTTCGAGAGTCACGGGGCTTCCTTTTGGCACCTGCATTCTCAGCGCAGCCCCAATCACAGAAATCTCTTCGTCGTCGTGAACGACTATGTCCTTCGTGCTTGGACCAACTGTTGAGATAACGCGGGTTCCGTCGAATTGTAGGGCGCTCACGCCCCACACCTCGTATTCCTCTCCTTCGAAACGAATGGTGGCACCGGCCGTGAGTTGACCGGCACGACACATATACATGATGTGTCTGTCACTCAACGGCATGCGTTCCCCTACCTCGTTTTGGTCTGTTTGTCGTCTTCCCTACGACTACCGAGCATCCATCCCGCAATGAACGAGGCGACGCTCAGGGCAATAGCCTTCACAACCTTCATGGTTTTCTCTCCCTCCTTGGAGAGTCCACTTTCTGGACTCAAGGTTCAGACGTGAGTACTTTATAAAACAAAAATGTGTTCTCGTCAAAGGATAACAGCCCTGAACTCCTTCAGAATCTCCTCGGGCAAAGGCTCTCCCTTAACGGTGCGTCCAGGATAACGCCAGGCGGAAATAACCCTCCGTTCCCCTTTTAAATCCTTCACCATCACCCAAATCTCGTGTTCACCTTTCCCTCTTCCATTGGGCTGCATTAGGGCAATGGTTCCCTCCGCTATGCCAACCTCTATACGCTCCGGAGTTTTAATAACCCTCCTCACCCTGCTTTCAGAAAGGCGGTAGTAACCCATCTTAGCCTTGGCGTGAATTGTCCATTTAAGCTCTCTCATCGTGTATAATCATTATAGATAAATGCATCTCGCAAGTAGAATAATATTAGTTTCTATTCTTGCCCTTTCTTTGGGTTTGATGGTCTTCTCTTCCTTGCAGGAATCCGCAATTATGGACGAATTGGCCCATATTCCAGCTGGTTATTCGTATCTCAACAACCTCGATTACCGCCTTAATCCGGAACACCCACCACTGGTTAAAATGCTTGCTGGTATACCCCTACTTTTCTTGGATCTGAATTTCCCCACAGACGATCCAGCCTGGACTGAGGAGGTAAACGGCCAATGGGATATAGGAAACGTATTTCTCTACCAGTCAGGCAACGATGCAGATCAGATTATTCAGTGGGCTCGTATTGGCCCTATGGTCTTAACTCTGCTTCTTATTATTTTTGTATACATCTGGTCCAGAGAGCTTATGGGAAATTGGTGGGCCCTTCTCCCCTCAATCGGTGTGGCTCTCTCTCCCCACTTCCTGGCCCATGGTCACTACGTTACAACCGATGTGGCCGCGGCTTTGGGAGTCGTTGTGTCTCTTTATTACTTTAATCGCTATTTAACATCCCCCAATAAGAAAACTCTGATTATAGCGGGCATTGCATTTGGGTTTGCCCAACTTACTAAATTCTCGGCATTGATACTCGTGGGACACATGTTAGTGATGGCTGTAATCTATGCACTCCTTCGATTCAACAAAGATAAACATGAGTTGAGACACGCCTTTACGTTAATTTTCACGTACCTCAAAAGATTGTTTTTAATATTCACTATCGGAGCTCTAGTTATATACCCGCTATACGCCCTCATCAGCACCAACAATCCCCCAAAAAAACAACTCTCTGATACAACAGCTATTATTGGAGATGCAAACTTCGAGAATCCTCCTCTTGGTTACCTAGCCGATACCACCGTCTGGTTATCCGACAAACCAATCCTCAGGCCATACGCTCAGTATCTTCTTGGAATACTGATGGTTCTAAAGCGCAGCAGTGAAGATAATACTTTGTATTTTATGGGCGATGTGAGCAAGACGGGTGGCCCATGGTATTTCCCAACTATATACGCGCTCAAGGAGACCTTGCCAATGTTAATCTTGGTTGGGCTTGGAATAATCTTTGCCCTCTTTGCGGCAGTCAAAGCGCTTTTTAGACGTACCCCGACCATCCGCGAGTATTTGGATACTAATCTTCACGAATTTTCTGCAATGCTTTTTGTGTGGATATACGTACTATACAGCGTAGTCAGTCCTTTAAATATCGGGTTGCGTCATCTAATCCCAATTCTTCCTCTAATTTATATCCTGGCAACTGGAGTTTTGAGAAAGCACGCCCTAAAAGATGAATACAAAAAACAGTTAAGGTCGGCCATGGTTGTCTTCCTTTTCATCTGGCAAGGAGCCATTGCTGTTACGGCTTTTCCCAACTATCTTCCCTACTTCAACGATCTTGTGGACAAAGACAGCGGTTGGCGTTACGCAACCGATTCAAACTATGACTGGGGACAAGACCTAAAACGTCTAGCTGCCTTCGTAGAGCAAAACAATATTCAAAAGATGGGCATTCACTATTTCGGCGGAGGTTCCCCTAAATACTATATGGGAGAGACAGCCATTCCTTGGTATTCAGAATTCGGCAATCCAATTGAAAGCGGCATAGAATGGATGGCTATATCAATCAACGAACTTCAAATCGCAACCGCCCCAGCCGTTTCCGGCTTTACCCGAGATATTGAAAAAGAATACCGATGGTTGAATAATCCAACCTCTCCGGATTTTATAGTTGGGAAATCCATCTTCGTATACAAACTCTCTGATTAACTACTGACTGTAATAGGCTCTTCCTGGAACGCGCAGATCAAGATAATTAACTGCGCTCCACTCCCCGCTGCTCCGTAGCTGCTCCACCACTGTTTTTCCAAAAGAGGGGTCATCCTGCAAGCTAAAATAAATTGTCGGTCCGCTGGTTTGGGCAACCGCCTCTCTGAATTTAAGGTTCTCTATCTTAAATTCCTTAACCGGTATGTCTAGATCCTCCAATAAGACAAAAGCCGCCTTAAGGTTTTTAAACAGATTCTTTTCCAAAACCCTTTCCCCCATAGGCAACTCTCGTTCGGATTCATCCCTCACCAGACGTAAGATCAAAGGCCCTTTAATATCTGGCGCCGGAGCGAAAGCTCTGCCCTCTTCATCTATCCAAAAACACTCTGCCTTAAGCTGAAAACACCAAATGGCATAACGTTCTTTCGCGCCCAAGGTGAATTTAACCGTACGTCTTAAATACCTTTTATCCAATTCCACGAAAGCCGCTTGAGGAGCGTTTTCTAAGTTGAAGCTGGGTTTGTAGAAAATTAGGTTCTTTCCAATAGCTTCGTTAAAGTTTATCCCCGGAGCAAGCTCTCCACCTTCTACTTCAACCGTCTGTATTGCAAAAACAGGAGAAAACCAAATTAAATAAACTGCACCTCCTGCAGTTAGCAAAAGCACTCCCAAAACGACGTAGCGTCTAAGGGAGCTGCGGTTTCTTGATCTCCTTCTTGCCAACATACTTTTGGAGAGCTTTAGGTATCTTAACCCCTCCTTGGCTGTCCTGATTATTTTCCAGAATAGCAATCAACATCCTGCCAATCGCCACTCCGGTCGCATTCAAGGTGTGGACGTGTCCTCCTTCCTTGCCATTCTTGTATTTGATATTCAACCCCCGGGATTGAAAATCAGTAGTATTCGAACAGGAGTGAGTTTCTCGATATTTATTCTCGCTGGGAATCCAAGTTTCTATATCGAATTGGTTGCTAGCTGAAAATCCCATATCTCCGGTTGCAATGTGCACCACTCTGTACGGAAGATCCAAGAATTGCATAATTTCCTCCTGCATCCTTAAAAGAAAATCGTTTTCCGCCACTGAATCTTCTGGCTTCGCAAAAGAAAACATTTCAACTTTATCAAACTGATGTACTCTCAATATTCCTTTGGTGTCTTTTCCGTACGATCCGGCTTCCCTGCGAAACGCACTCGAGAATCCAGCGAAGCGCAAAGGCAGAACTTCTTTTTCCAAAGTTTCTCCCATATACATGGAGCCAATGGTGTCTTCCGCGGTTCCGACTAGATAAAGGTCGTCTTTCTCTATAAAGAAGGCATCTCCATCGACAATAAATTTATTTTTACCCATACCGATCATTGGTTCTGGTTTAATAAGCACGGGGGGCACTATTGGCACAAAGCCGTGTTCTTGCAACTTATCAAAGACAAAACGAACTAGAGCAAACTCTAAGAGCACAAGATCCCCCAATATGTACCCAAAACGGCTCCCAGAGACCTTTCCCGCCCTCTCTGTATCTATTCCTGTTCCTGCTAAAGTTAGGTAGTCTTTGGGCTCAAATTTGAATTTCGGTATTTTCCCCACTTCCTTTAAAACAACGTTCCCAGATTCGTCTTTGCCGATAGGCACCCTCTCCTCCGGGATGTTGGGGATCATCAATAAAAGGGCTATTCTTTTCTCCTCTAGAGGCCTAAGTTCAATTTCTAGCTCCCTCGTTTCCTCTTTTATTTTTTTTCCCTTTTCCTGATCGTCTTTGCCAAGCTTGTTTTTCCTTGCTCTTAGATTTTCTATTTTTCCGGTTAGTTCACGCCAGGCGGTATCAACCCGAAGAAACTCATCCACTAGAGCTGGATTGCCTCCTCTATCCTTAACTCCTTTTCTTACTAAATCTGGATTTTCTCTAACTACATTTGGATCCAACATTTTATTTTTTAGTTTTCAACGTTGGAAACAATATCGCCTCCTTTAATGAATGCCTCTTTGTGGCCAAGGCCACTATCCTATCAATCCCCACGCCCAAACCGGCCGCAGGAGGCATACCGTATTCCAATGCTTCAATGAAATCTTCGTCCATTCTGCTGGCTTCTTCATTTCCTTTACGGAAAAGTTTTTCTTGATACTCCATGCGCTCACGTTGATCAATCGCATCATTGAGTTCGCTAAAGCCATTCGCCACCTCCATGGATTCCACAATGAAGTGAAAACGTTCCGTGAGCTCCGGATCATTAATTTTGGATTTAGACAAGGGAGAGGTAACTTTGGGCTGATCTATCAAAACAGTTGGGGATTTCAAATGAGGACGCACTTTCTTCTTAAACATCTCGTCTATCTCGTCTTTGTTTTTGACCTTATTAAGATCCATCTTGGTATATTGCTTGAAGGCATCGGCATACTTAACCCGTCTCCAGGGACCCTTAATGAATGGCTTGAGAAGTTTCTCGGTTAGTTTAATCATGCCTTCGTAATCTTCGTACGCCCAGTAGAGCTCAAGCATGGTGAATTCGGGATTGTGTTCCCTGTCTATCCCCTCGTTGCGAAACACTCTGCCAATTTCAAAAATCTTATTAAATCCTCCTATGAGCAATCTTTTTAGATAAAGTTCCGGCGCGATGCGCAAATAGAAATCTTCTCCCAAAGCGTTGTGATGAGTTTTAAAGGGCCTCGCCAGAGCGCCTCCCGGAATCGGTTGGAGGATGGGGGTTTCCACCTCCACAAATCCCTCCTTCCATAAAAACTCCCTCATTTGCCTAATAAGCAGTGAGCGCATCTCAAAGGCCTCTTTAACCTCTTTATTCAAAATCAAATCAAGGTAGCGCTTACGAAATCTTTCCTCGACGTCTTTCAAACCAAACCAACTATCTGGCAAAGGATTTAAGCTTTTGACCAGTATGTCCACTTTGTTTGCCCTGATACTGCGTTCCCCTCTTTTGGTCTTGAAAAGTACTCCCCTTACTCCGATAAAATCTCCCGGGTCCAAAGTCTCTTTCCAAAGACTAAATTGCTTAACCTCTTTCTTGTTTACAAAAACTTGAATAGACGCAGATCCATCGTTTACGTCAATAAAAAGAAGGCCGCCCTGATCGCGCAGTGACATTATACGCCCAGCTAAATATGTGACCTTCCCCGAGCGCATCGATTTACCAAAATCTTTCAGAGCACTCGCTATTTCTATGCGTTTTGGGACGTTAGCTGGATAAGGGTTAACTCCCGCTCCCTTGAGCTTTTTGAGCTTTTTTAGTCTGTCTTGTCTAATTTCGCTAAGCATATTGCGCTTAACCATTAGAATATCACATTCTTGCCTCCTCACAATTATCCCCGATTTGGCCGTTTGACTAAAAAATCAGAATTTATTATTTTAGATTTATCCCGACCAGATCGGGTGTAGTCAGGCAGGAGGTTCTCCCGTGAGGAATGACTGCTTGACTCTGTGCAATCGGAGCGACGCCTCGTAGGCCAGACACTGGGGGCCTGGCATAAGCGCCATTGCACCGAGAAGTGGCGGATGGGGGCTCTTCGGAGCCCCCTCCGTCATGGACAAGTTCCTTAGTTCTAGCGAGGGGGTCTCTTGTGCTGGTATGATCACCTGATACCAGCGAGAAGTGCTGCTAGTGGTAACACTAGTTAAACGGTCAACGGGACGATCCCCTCCGCCGCAAGTGTCTTCACTAAGAGAGCATAGTGGTGGGTGGGCGTAAGCTTATACCACCTACCCCCTCGCTGGTTCGTTCTTTCAACGAAAAAGGCCACCCACATCATTTGAAGGTGGCCTTGTTGCTTTTTGTATATTCAACGGCTGAACGACAAAGCTTAACTTATATCTTTAATCTTGTAGATAGTTTTCCCAGAAGGAGTTTTAACTTCTACATTATCTCCCACCTTTTTCCCCACAAGTACTCTTCCCAAAGGAGATTCATTTGAGATATAGCCGCCAACCGGATTGGTTTCACTGCTTCCCACTATAAAAAACTTTACCGTGTTTCCATTGTGTGAAACCTCAACCGTCGCGCCCACCTCAACAACATCGCGCTTTTTGGCTTTTTTGCTGATAATCTCTGCTTCCTTCAACATCTGTTCAATTTCTGAAATACGTCTTTCAACGCGCTGTTGTTCCTCGCGTGCTTCAATATACTGAGCATTTTCGGAAAGATCTCCCAACTCCTTGGCGATCTTTAAATTCTCGGTGACTGCTCTCCGGCCTTCGTTCTTCAGTCTCTTGAGTTCGAGCTCTAACTCTTCAAATTTTTCCTTGGTTAGGTATTCCATGCGAAAAGACAACTAGGGGTGAATTCTACACACATTTTCCTAATGAGTAAAGGAGGCTATCGAGCCTCCAAGTTATATGCCTTGCGCCAGAGCCACCAACGCACTTTCATGGTCTCAAAAAGAACCTGGAAATATGCCAAAGGCTTGACTCTCGAATCGGCGTCATTTACCCAATAAACCGGAATTTCTTTGATCTTGTACCCCATGCGCTTCCCCAAAGCCAAGGATTCAACATCAAACCCCCAACGCTTGATTTTTTGAAGTCCAAAGATTTGTAACGCAGCTTTCTCGCTAAATACCTTGAATCCACACTGCGTATCCCAAATTCCCGGCAAGAGCCACACTTGAATAAAAAGGTTTCCCATATTCCCAAGCAGGCGTTTCAACGCGGATTGAGGGGGGTGCTCCTGCGCTCCCTTAACGTCCCTCGAGCCAATTACAATATCATATCCTTCCTTAATGAAGGGGATCATTTTATCGAAATGATCAATGGACGTTGAATTGTCTGAGTCGGTAAAAAGTCTGTATCTCCCGCGGGCCTCGAGCATACCCACTTTGACGGCGTTCCCCTTCCCCTGATTACCCTTGTACCCAACAACTTTGAGATTGGGAATTAACTTTATAAACTTCTTGGTTGCTTCTTCCGTACCATCAGAAGAACCATCATCCACCACGATGATCTCGTATGTATAGTTCCTGGTGGATAAGTGTCTGTCTATATCAACCAAAGTCAAAGGTAATCTGCCAGCTTCGTTATACGCCGGAATGATTACCGAAAGATAAGGTTTGGAACCAACCATCACTATTTATGGTAACGAAGCCTGACAAAAATAGCTAAAGCCAATCCTCCAGAAAGATCGGAGAGTAGATCCCCTAAAGTATCCATCAACCCAAACTGCAAAGTTTTCAAAGACAAACCGTAAGTCGCTATCGTCAAATCATATAGAAACTCGGTGAACTCCCATAAAACTCCGGCTAGGGCGACCCATCCTAAGACTAAAAACAGCGTTACCCAAAAACTACGAGCAGTATCAAAGTAGCTAGGCTTTTTGTAGAAAAACCAATAGAACATTGCAGCCGCCATTATGCCTCCCAAGAAATGAGCCGGGACGTCTATCCACGCCAAAGACCTATACCAATCATTCGAGGTGGCTATCAAGTGAACTGCGAAAAACGAGCAAACAGAAAGAATAAGGTTATGTTTAGCTTTGGTACGTGTCATTTAACGTTTCTTCCATTGAGGAGCACGACGAGCTTTTTTCAGTCCTGGTTTTTTGCGCTCTACCATGCGGGGATCACGGGTAAGATGTCCTGCGACGCGCAGTCGCTCCTTCAGCTCTCCATCAAATTTTACCAGAGCTCTCCCCAAACCAACAGTTACTGCCTCTGCTTGGGACATAATGCCTCCTCCTTTCACTTTTACCGATATCTCAGCGCCTTTTTTGACTCCAGAGTCAAGAATAGCCATAGGAGCAAAAGCATTGGCTCTATACCTTTGGGTGACAAAATATTCTTTATAATCTTTACCATTAATTACAAAAGCTCCCCCCTTGCCCGTTGGATAAAATCTCACCCTGGCTGTAGCGCTCTTCCGTCTTCCTATACCCTCAAAATATTTCTTCTCTAGTTCTTTAGCCATTGTCTTTGGTTTCTATAATTAATCTCTTGAGTCTCGGAACACGCAATCTATTTTTTGGAAGCATACCGCTTACTGCATTTAACAGAACCTTCTCTGGATTCTTGGCAAATACATCTTCATACTTTCGCTCTTTCAGATTTCCTGGTCTGTTACTATAGTGTCGGTATACTTTCTGGCTTGCTTTCTTGCCAGTCACCTTAAGGAGATGAACATTTTTTACCACCACTTTATTGGTTCCCTCTTTATGGGGGGCGTAGCTGGGAAGGTTTTTATCTTGCAAAAGAGTGACTATCTCTGTAGCTAATCGTCCTAGGGGTTTATTTTTAGCATCTATTGTGTGGTTAGCCATGGATTTATATAAATTCAATTACCGCTTGTTTCACTCCATCTCTCTTTCTGGTTGTGGCGGTTTTCCTTATCCTCAAATATCCACCTTTCTTGGTCTTATACTTGGGAGCTATTTCATGAAAAAGCTTATACGCAGAATCTTTTGGCATCCGCCTCAGGAGTATCCTCAATGTTGCAACATCCCCTTTCTTGGCCAGAGTAACAAGTTTCTCTACTTTAGGCCTAATTTCCTTGGCTCTCGTTTCTGTGGTTTGAATCTTTCCCTTCATTACTAGGTTATGAGAGAGAATTCGTAAGAAAGACCGCCTTTTGCCGGTTTTTAAACCAAATTTACGCCCTTTCCTGCCGTCTCTCATGTTTATTCTCCTTTGGTTTCTTCCGCCTTTTTCTCTTTTTTAGTGATTTTCTCCTCTTTGGCTTGGACCACTTCTATATCAGCAACCTTCTTAAGGTGATCTGTTAAGACGTTAGCCGCCTTGTGGAGAGCGCTCGATGGAGAAACTGTTCCGTCTGTCTCAATCTCAATGCGCACACGATTGTAGTCAGTACGATCTCCTACACGCATATTCTCTACGGTGTAGTTTACATTAACGACCGGTGAAAAAACTGCGTCCAGTGCGATTGTTCCAACCGGCAATCGTTCTGTCTTTTGAGCCTCAACTGGAACGTATCCCAAACCTTTTTCTACAACCAAAACTATGTCTAACTCTGCTCCCTTAGTGGAAAGAGTTGCAATGTGACAATCAGGATTCATCACCCGCACTTGAGCATTATCACTAATATCTTTCGCTTTTATCTCACCTTCGCCTTTTGATCTCAACGAAAGTTCTTGGGGACCCTCAGCGTGAAACGCGAACTTAACCTGCTTGAGGTTAAGCCCTAGTTCAACTACATCCTCTACCACGCCAGGAATAGTTGTAAACTCGTGTCCTGCACCCTTTACGGTAAAACGAGTAATAGCGGCTCCGGGAAGCGAAGAGAGTAATACTCTGCGTAAGGCGTTGCCTACGGTTAAGCCGTAGCCTCGGAAAAGACCTTCGATTTCGAATACGCCCTTGTGTTCGTCCTCAGATACTTTCTTTATTTTTACTGTTTCGCTTAAATATGTGTAATCCATTATTTTATTTCTTAGAGTAGAAGTCTACGACTTGACTTACATTGAATGGAACATTTATGTCTTGAGGTTGACTTATAACCTCTCCCTTTATTTGACCCTTCTCGAGTTTGAGCCACACTGGAGGTTCAAACTTTTTCAATCTCTCCGGAAGTTCTTGAAAGTATGCCATACCTTGAGATTCCGGCCTCACGGAGATCCTATCACCGACCTTGACCTTATAAGAAGGTATTTTTACCTTCTTGTCATTTACCCTGAAATGCCCGTGAGAAACCATCTGGCGAGCTAAGTTTCGCCCTTCGGTGAAACCTAAACGCATAATGACATTATCCAATCGACTTTCCAGAAAATCGATCACCGCTGCCTCCGCAGAGATATGTTCTGCTTTACTTTTCTTCTCAACTTCCTTAAAAAGCCTCAGAAGCTGACGTTCAGTTACGCCGTAGCTGAATTTGATTTTCTGCTTCTCCTGCAATTGTTGTCCATATTCACTGGTCTTTTTCTTGAATTGCTTACCGTGTTGCCCCGGACGATACGGTTTGCGAATAAGGGCGGCTTTGGGAGAGCTCGAACGCTCACCCTTCCTGGAAAGCCTTATACCCAAACTTCTTTCTTTTTTTTCTGTGGATCTAATCATTTTCTACATCCTGCGTTGTTTGCGAGCTCTCGGACCATTATGGGCGATAGGGCTAATGTCCTTTATTGAAAGAATGTCTAGGTCCTGCGCTCCTAGGGTTCTAATGGCAGAATCCCTTCCCGGACCAACTCCAGATACATATATGTCAACCTTATGAGGACCAGTCTTGCTGATTTTTTCCATGATACTCGCAATCACTTTAGAAGCGGCAAAAGGAGTGGCTTTCTTGGGTCCTGAAAAACCTGTTGCGCCAGCAGTTGCCCAGGCCACTACATTTCCCTTATCGTCAGTAACAGTGAGGGTAGTATTGTTATATGACGCCTTGACGTAAATCCTGCCCTGTTCAAGGTCCTTTACTCCCCTTTTCTTAGAAACTTCAAGGGGGGCCTTCTCTGCGAACTTTGTCTGATCTTCCGTTTTTTCTATTACTTTCTTTTTTCCCATATTACTACTTCAAGGTTAGTTTTCTGCGACCGCTACCCATAGTATTACGAACATTGCTTCGTACCGTACGAGAATTGCGTTTGGTGTTCTGCCCCCTTACTGGAAGGTGTTTCATGTGCCTGATACCACGATAGCTCTTAATATTTTTCAAACGAGTTATGTTCGTACGCACTTCTTGGCGTAATTCACCCTCTACTTTATAAGTTTGCTCTATAATTTGCTTGATGCGATTAAGTTCATCCTGACTCAGATCCTTGGTCCGCTTCGCTATGTCAATTTTAGCTTCTGCCATGATTTTATCTGCGCGCGTTGGACCGATACCATAAACTTTGGTTATAGCTATGGCTACACGTTTTTCATCTGGTATATTTATCCCAAAAAGCCTCATTTATCCCTGCTTTTGTTTGTGTTTAGGACTGGTCTTGCAAATTACATAAACCCGCCCTTTGCGGCGGATTACCTGACACTTATTACAGATCTTTTTAACCGATGCTCTTACTTTCATAAACTCATACACTACATCCGCCAAGTGATCCTGCCTCTTGCAGACTGCTCATCTGGGAGTTCCAGCCTGACCTTGTCGCCTGGCAAAATACGAATGTGCTTGATGCGCATTTTTCCTGCAACATAGGCTAGAACTTCCCGGTCATTATCCAACTTAACCCTAAAAGCAGCTCCCGGCAGGGTTTCCATTATTATTCCTTCAACGGTCATCTAGCGCGGCTTGGATATTAACACAATGGCTATTTAGCGTCAACGTTAATGCGGTTTAGGTCTTTGGGCACCCTATTTACCCAAAAGGGCCACATTTTAACCTCTCCGGAACGTACTCCTGGGGTTGAGAATATCTCACTTTTAAGTTCAACTTCCTTCATTCCTACAATTTTCTTAGTAAACTCGGCAACGGCAAATGGTCTCGTCCAGTTGGATTCAAATTTCACGGCGCTACCCAACTCTTCCTTATCAAAGTCAACACTCACCTCACCGTAGTCGATTGTATAATCGTATATTTGCAAGGTTAGCTTGTCTTCATCCTCAAACTTCTTGCGCAGGGTATCCACCAGTTCTGCTTCATTAAACCCCACTAACTTGATCTGTCCGTACAAGGTTAAGGAAAACTTGCCATCCTTGTCCACCACGTCATTTATTTGCTCCCTTGTGATCTCCATATCATATGCCCCCTCAAGAATTTTAGTATCTTGAGGAAGTCCCACAAAAAATTCTGCTTTCATTACATTTTCCAGCCTTTTCTCCAAATCCGCCCTGGCATTTCTCAAATCATCGTCTGTAGGAACTTTAGTTTCTCCGAAAGAGCCGCCATTCATCGAACTCTTAGACTCGCCGTAGAAACCTTCGTACTTGGAAGACCCCTGAAATCCTGGAATGCGAAATTTAGAAACCGAACCAATGTTGTATTCTTTTCCTGGTTGATCTGCCGTCACCGCCGCTTCAATACTTGAAGCAATTAGTTTGTTTCCGTCTTTCTTGGCTCCGGGGACATTTACGTTACTATCTAATCTGTATATCTTGCCATCGGGTGTCACAAAACGCGTAGAGGCCACTAGTGACTGAGGGTCAGTTCCGAAATTGTTATATATGGTAATAGTTCCCCTGGCTTTCCTCCCCACTGAATCAGTTCCATTGGCGGTATATTTATCCGTAATGTTTTTCTCTGAAGAAAAGACTGCTCCTCTTAATCTAAGGGTGTTTTCACTAACATTACTTTCTTCAACCAAAGGAGAGACCCTAAGACTCCCAATATATCCATGTTCCGTTTTATCGAGCGTAAGAGCTACAGTCACTTTCGGCAGAAAAGTTACCGCTCCTGTTATCAAAGCTGTCGCTGCCAACCCAAAGATAGCTAACACCAACCTTTTCCTGCCTTTACTCATTCCCCCCTTACGAGCGTTATGCCTTCCAAGCCCCACCCCTGTCTCATCTTCCCCATCCATCCTCTCTGGACCTACCACCGAACGAACCTTTCTGCCCTCGTGAGGTTTAGTCACTTTTTTAGAGGTAGCTGATCTTGACACGGGTCTATTGCTTTGAACCACTATGTCTGAAACTGTCTTTTTCCCTCTTCCTAAAAACGGATTAGTAGCTTCTATACCCAAAGAGAGGGCCCTTTCTATGGCTTCTTCATCCACCGACTCCATTTTGAAAGTTTTTCCGGCCGCTTCTACTTCTCTTTGCAGAAGCTGTAAATCTTTCTTGCTTTCTGCGGCCTCAGCTTCTCTCGGGATATACAAGATGACCTCATCGTCGTCGGCCTTAAGCACCTTGTCTATAGCGGAAGCCGTAGAATCGGATTTATTTAGATATATCTTTTTACTCACAATTCAAACGATAATATTATACGGTTTAAGTCCTTTTATTGAAACTACCTCGAAGGCGTCGCCCATTTAATGCGCCTCTTGGCCAACTCATTCAAATCCTCGTATATCCCATGGATGCCATCTTCTAAAAAGCTCTCTACATCAAGTTGGGACGGAGCTTTTCTGAGGTTAATTTTTTTCTTGCCAAAAGTATAGCGCTTTCGATAAACTTGCTCTGGTAAACTGAAACTTGCCCTCACATATACCAATGGTGCTTCTTTTAGTTTGAATGCCCCCCCGTTTCTTGCGTTCATCAATAGGGCGTTCATAAACTCGCCGAAACTCCTCCAGAAAATCCTTCCTAGAAACCTATCCATTTTCTTTGAAACTTTTCCGTTTGCGTACTGGTTATATATGCGATACGCAATCTCGCTATCTAAACTAAACCTTTCCCTAACTGCTCTATCAATATTTATTCTTCCCCAATCAAAGCTATTAAGACAAGCGACTCTTTGATCCGTAATCAAAAATATATGGGTTTTGTCTTCGTTTATCTCAAGGTAGTATCCGTTTTTTATATTCTCATCGTGAGCCAGAATATGGGCCCTAATGCTCCCTCCTTCCACCAGAGTACCTTCCCCTGCTCTTTCACCTGTCATGCTAATGCAAAGTTTTATTTCCAACTCACGTCCCGTAAAACCGCTGGGGTTAATTACCTGATGACCATCAATCTTTACTCCTACTACTCTGACGTCCGTCATCGTAAGATCCATCTCGCTTTTGCCCAACCTATTAGCCGCTTCTTTGCGGCAATCGTTATAAAACTTCCAAACGGCTTGTGAGATGTGATTTTCCAAATCTACTGGAGTGAGTGCTTGGATAGGATGCTCGCGTGTTATCTTAACCGCTTGGAATATAGTTACTGCTTTGCTTGAATCTAAATCAGCGATTTTCATAGTTGTTCCTCTATGGTTGCCCTCAAGCGACGCACCCCTTCAGATACTGCCTCCTGCTTGCCGATCTTTAACTTTCCTATATCTCCAGTATGACTAACGTGAGGCCCACCACAAAGTTCTCTAGAAAAGGCGTTTTTCAAGGAATCACCCGAGTAGTACACCCTTACTTTGGGTGGATACTTTCCTCTAAAGAAGAAAAGAGCCCCACTTTTCTTCGCTTCTTCAAGGGGCATTTCTATATATTGGAACGGTAAATCTTTTTCTATTACGTCATTAACCAAATCTTCTATTTTGGAGATTTCCTCATCGGTGAGCTTTCGATCAAAAGTGAAATCAAAACGGGTACGCTCCACAGTTATGTCCGAACCCCTTTGAGAGACATCTTCCCCCAGAACCTTCTTCAAGGCTGCTTGCATTAGATGAGTCGCCGTGTGCAATCTAGTTACTTTTTTTAACTCTACCTCATCTGTGGCCTTAAGCTCTCCGGTATCGAGAAGCATTCCATGACCTCCAAACTTTCTTTCTTTTCCTGCTCTTGAAGCTTCCTGATGTTTCTCAAACTCCTTATCAAAATCTTCCCGCTCAAGCTTTTTTCCTAAATCCCCAGGGGCCATTTCCACTATCAACTCAAAAGGCAAACCGTATGTTTCATATATGAAGAAGGCGTCGTGTGTGGGCAATTTCTCTATTCCAGATAGCTCCCTAAGCCCCCTGGAGAGAGCCGCCTTAAATTTCTTTTTCTCAAGTCCCAATACCCCCGCAATGTCCTCCTGATTAAGATTCGGATATATCTTGTGAAACTTCTGTATTACTACTGCCGGCACTTCTGCTAAGAGATCTCCGTGGATATCTAACTGTACCTCGTAAGCGATGACTCTTCTAATCAATCTTCGCAATATGTATCCCGCTTCTTTGTTGGAGGGACGCACACCGTCGGCAATCAAAAAACAGCTAGAGCGTAAATGATCTACGAAAATACGAACCGTACGTTCATCTAGGCTAGGAGCAAGTTCCTTTACCTTTTCCACTATCGGTAACAGTAAATCTGTATTAAAAATATGATTCTTTTTGTCCATAACAGCGACCATTCTCTCGAGACCGCTTCCCGTATCCACCCCTGGGGTGGTTAGTTTTTCCAGCTTACCATCCCTATCGCAGTAAAATTCATTGAAAACGAGGTTCCAAACTTCAATATTATCCACAAATATCTCGGTCGTTGGTCCGCAGGGTCCCTCATTACCCGTGGGCCCCCAAAAATTATCCTTCCTGCCCATTTTTCTAATCTCAATCCCTGGGTCTATCTCCTTCCAAATTCTTTGAGTCTCCGTATCTTCAGGTACGTCCTGATCTCCCTTAAAAACCGTAACGTAGTCTATCTTTAAACCAAACTCTTGGGTAATGAGTTCGTGAGCATACCCTATGGCCTCTTTTTTGAAATATCCT
>CAYIAN010000005.1:0-22685 GCA_964361435.1 uncultured Candidatus Saccharibacteria bacterium | reverse complement strand
CCATATCCCTAAGCCCCTCAATAATCGAGTTCCAACTCTCAGATACTAGGGAGACACTTGACCGAATATATCTTATGTGGCAGTTTGTGGGTAGTGTTCTTTTAGATTTTCGGAGGTGAGTCTTTGGATATTAATTAATATTGATATTTGAAGACTCGCCTTCGAATGAAGGTGATGACTCCAGGAAGGGAGAAACGGATAATGGAACTCGGACTGTTTGGACCACGAGGTCCTCGACGACAGGAAGAAGATGTCACGGACGGAGGTGGCGACGGTGCGTCAGGGGGCAAGGTTGCCTCTGGGTACTACACCATTCCTCTGTCTCTCTCCGTGGACATCAAGGATGTACCCGAAGGCACCACTGAGGAACAAGCGAAGGAGCTTCTCGAGGCCGACGCCCAAGAAGTCCTCGAGGCTCTCAGGGTGCTCATGGGGAAGTCCATCACGCACTTCAGATTCCTCAACGTTGGCCCCAAGGCCATCCAGGTTGGGGAGACGGTTTCCTTCTCCGACGCCGACTGAGCCCCCACGGACGGAAGCGCGACACAACGTGTCTGGAGCTTGCCCCGTGGGAGCTCCAACACGTCATCAACAAGAGACTCCTAAATAGGGAGTTTTGTCGTCTCTAGAGATGCGATTTTCATAAGATTCTCTAATATCTGGTTCCAATTCTCAGACACTAGGGAGACCTAAATAAAGACTTTTTTGAAATTATTTGCTACGCAATCTTTCCAAGCGCTCCGATGCTATCTGCATCGCTATGGTCCTAGGGTTGATTTTCTCCTCTATGCTTCTTTCCATCACTTCTTTCGTTACGGGAACAATCTTCTCTTTAATAAGCTTGAACATTTGATCCTTATTCATCCCTTTGTATTCAGCGTATGAAGATATCACTCCTCCGCTGTTGGCAACTATGTCCGGAATAACCATGATCCCCCTTTGAAAAAGTTCGTTTTCTATACCTTCTTTCATTGGGATATTGGCTCCCTCAACTATCAACTTAGTTTTTATCTTTTCTTTGTTGAACTCATTAACAACATCTGTTACTGAGGCGGGGATCAAAATATCAGACTCTATCTCCCAAAATTTTTCTAGAGAAAGCTTTTCTCCAGGATAGTCGTCTAACTTCTTTTCTCCAGAGATAACGGAATTTAAAAAATCATTATCCAACCCATTCTCAGAAAAAAAAGCATGTTTACTATTAGTTACCGCTATCGTCTTGGCTCCCATTTCACTCAAGAATTTGTGAGTGAACATAGCTACGTTGCCAAATCCGTGAATGGCTATTCTTGTTCCTTTAATATCCATACCTAAAACTTCTGCCGCCTGACGAGTGGAGTGCGCTACTCCAAATCCCGTACTTCCTAACTCGTGCGGAATCCCGCATATTTTTTTAAACCCTCTCCAAGTGCATAAATCTACTGGTTTGCCGGTAGCGGCATTCCAATCCTGAGCCTCATCAACAAACCACCTAATCTCTCTTTCTCCAACGTTAACGTCTGGCGCACTGATGTAGCGCTTACCTAAGAATGGTTTGAGGGCTCGCGCAAAACTTCGCACATATTTTTCCTTAAGTTCCAGATTATCCTTTCCACCATTCCAAATAATACCCGCCTTGGCTCCACCGAAAGGCACGCCCACTAAGACATTCTTTAGGGTCATGGCGCGAGCTAATCTAAGCACTTCCTCCACAGTCACATCGGGTGTCATTCTAAATCCTCCTTTACCAGGACCAGCCAGGGTGTTATCAATAACCAGGAACCCCTCCATACCTATCTTGGAATCGTATACTCTGATTACGTTTTCTGGTCCAATTACATCTTTTGGAAGACTACTCATCTTTATGTTCTTTGGTAAGATCTCTAAATTCGGCTATCTTAGTGTGGAACTCGTCGTATAGGGAATTAATGAGACTGCCCTGACGGTTAACCCTATCTACTATCAAATTGTACTCTTCAGTCTTTTCTCCCCTGGCACGCGCATCAAGATCATCATATAGAACAACCATATCTTCTCTTAGGCGCAATAGCTCTATCGAAGCTTGAGCAGCTTGCCCCATAGCCTCTGAGAGCGGTTTTCCCGCGCTCCTAGGCCTCACCTGAGAAATCAAATCAGCAATTGTCTGGATATCCTGAGGCATATTAAGAAGAACTTGCCCTACCTTCGCTAAATCGGTTTTGTATACAGGTACCTTCTGGATAATTTCACTTGTATTGCCTTCTTTTTCTAGGCGTAGCAGTTCGTTGAGGTTGCTGATTGTATCCTCCATAGCGTTGATCCCCTTAGAAAGGGCTTTGTTTATCTCGGCTCTGGTTGCAGTAATCTCTTCTGGAACAAAGGGACTGCCTCCTTGAGTATAGAAGTGAGCGGCTAGAACCCCCGCAGCCACTAAAAGCAGGGCTATCCCCATGGCGGCTAGTTCCCTACCTTTCTCTGCAATAAGTTCTTGAATTACGTTTTTCATCTTTACAACGTCTGGGGCATATCTTAACCTATAAATTGCTTACTTTAAATGCGGGTGTCGTATAGTGGCTATTATATTACCTTGCCAAGGTAGGGACGGGAGTTCGATTCTCCTCACCCGCTCCAAAAAGAAGTAGGATCACAGTTATGCAACAAGATAAATTTGGGGGTTGGATAAAATTTACTATCGGGTGGATAGTTGTTTTCTTGGTACGCCTATTACCCTTTCGTCCCCCAAACGTAGAGCCTATTATGGCAACCATCATGCCTTTCTCCAAGCGTTACAAATACTTAGGCGGTTTTCTTTTTGCTTTTCTAAGTATTGTCATTTTCGATATCGCTGTTTTGCAAGTAGGGCCTTGGACTTTAATTACCGGGGTGGCTTACGGCCTATTGGGCCTTGGGGCGTATGCGTTCTTCAAGAATCGCGCTGCTTCAGTAAAGAATTTTTTGATATACGGTGCAGCCGGAACTATTGCCTACGACGCAGTAACTGGATTAAGTGTGGGTCCCCTATTTTTCAATCAACCATTTATGGAAGCTCTTATCGGGCAGATCCCCTTTACGCTTGCTCACCTCGCTGGAACAGTAGTTTTCGCAATAACCCTAAGCCCGGCTCTTTATAAATGGGTCATTCTTAATAAAAAGTTGGAATCTAATTTTATTCTCGGTAAATTGATGGGTAGCACTAAGCAGACCTAATGTCCTGTTTACTTGTTCCATCTTTGCTGTTAAATATAGACAGACACTAGGGGGCATAAGCTAATGGTAAACTGCAACTCTCCAAAAGTTGTTTTCTAGGTTCGAGTCCTAGTGCCCCCGCCAAGATTACTTGCTTTTAACCTTAAGGAATTTCTGCTTTCCCACTTGGAGTAGAAGTGCTTTGGGTGAAAGTTGTACGTCTAGATTAGGATCGTTCGCTTTCCCGCCCTCAATCCTCACTCCACCCTGTTCTACTAACCTCCTTGCTTCACCTTTACTAGAAGCTATACCTGTCACAACCAAGAAATCTACCAGTGAGTAGTTCTTTCTAGGCAAAATCTTACTTGGGATGCTCTTTGGTAAATTCTTCTTGCGAAAAACATTAATGAATTCTTCCTTGGCTTTGATGGCTTTGTTCTTACCGTGATATAGAGTTACGATTTCCCTTGCTAGAAGTAGCTTGTACTCCATGGGATTTGTGTTTTTCTTAGCTAATGCGGTTTTGATACGTTTGAGTTCACCTTTACCTACATTAGTGCAAAGCTCAAAGTATTTATAGATTAACCTATCGGGAACAGACATTAATTTTCCAAACATGTCCTTAGCTGTTTCGTTAAGAGCAATGTAGTTACCCTTGGATTTACTCATCTTCTCTGTGCCATCAGTTCCCTCAATAAGGGGTACGGTTAAAACGTCCTGTTCTTTCATTCCGTAATAGCGTTGCACTTGTCTCCCCATTAAAAGGTTTAAAAGCTGGTCGTTCCCTCCAATCTCTACGTCAGATTTAATATTCACAGAATCAAATCCCTGAAGGAGCGAATACAATCCTTCCAGCATGCTGACTTTCTGCCCGTTTTTAATACGCGCCCTGAAGTCAGCCCTTTCGCTTACTTGATTAATCGTGGCTGCCTTGGCAAGCTCCAGAATATTTTCTACCCTTCTCGAGAGCCACTCGCTGTTGTATCTAACTTCTGTTTTTTTGATATTAATAATTTTTCCGGCTTGGGCAAGGTACCCCCTCATGTTGATTTTGATTTCTTTATCTGTTAATACTGGCCTTTCTTTTGACCCACCGGAGGGATCTCCTACTTTGGCCGTGAAATCACCTATGATAAAAACTATTTTGTGACCAAGTGCTTGAAAGTCGCCTAGTTTTCTCAAAACAACCGCGTGCCCTAAATGTAAGTCTGGGCTTGTCGGGTCAATCCCTAATTTAACGCGCAGTTTTTTCCCAGAAGAAAGCGCTTTTTCTAAATGCTTACGCTCTATTAAATGATCGACTCCTCTGTTGAGGATACGATCTTTAAGCTCCGCCTTACTTAGCTTTTTTGAGGACTTCATCAATAACGCCGTATTTTTTTGCTTCTTCGGCTGTTAACCAAAAATCTCTCTCCGTATCATCTTCTATTTTAGCAAGCTTCTGTCCCGTGTGATTGGACAATAATTCGTTGACCCTCTTTTTGATCTTCATTATCTGTTTAGTAGCAATCTCTATATCGGTTGCTTGGCCCTCAACGCCACCAACGTGTACTTGGTGCAATAGAATCTCTGAGTTGGGTAGGGCATATCTTTTCCCTTTGGCTCCGGCTGACAGCAAGAAAGCCCCCATGGATGCAGCCGTACCCACGCAAATCGTACGCACATCGGGTTTAATAAATTGCATAGTATCGTAGATAGCCATGCCTGCAGGTACCGAGCCCCCGGGGGAGTTGATGTATATCTCTATATCCCTTTTTGGGTCTTGGTTCTCGAGAAGAAGCAGTTGGGCGATTACTGAATTGGCTACCGCATTCGTAATCGGACCCCCTAAAAATATGATGTTGTCCTTGAGTAGGCGTGAGTAGATGTCGTAAGCACGCTCTCCACGCTGGGTTTTCTCTATCACGGTCGGTATAAAATACTGCATTTCTTTGTTTTCCATATTATTTAGATTAAAGGAATGGGCATAAAAGTAAACCCCACCTATATATACAGGCGAGAACCGAAGCGACTACAAAAACGGCACTAACAAAAGCGCAATTATGTTGATTATCTTGATTACGGGGTTAATGGCTGGGCCTGCCGTGTCCTTATATGGATCACCAACTGTGTCGCCGGTGATCGCTGCTTTGTGCGCTGCTGACCCCTTGCCTCCCAGATTGCCCGCTTCAATATACTTCTTGGCATTGTCCCACGCTGCACCCCCAGATGTCATTGAGAGCGCAACGAATATGCCGGTGATGATTGAACCCACCAAAAGGCCCCCTAGAGCCTCTGCTCCCAATAGAAATGCCACTGCTATAGTAACCACGATCGGCAAAAGTGCCGGGACTATCATTTCTTTTATAGCCGCTTTGGTCACAATATCAACACATCTTGCATAATCGGGCTTAGCCTTGCCTTCCATCAATCCTGGGATTTCCTTAAACTGTCTTCTAACTTCTTTTACAACGCTTCCCGCTGCTTTCCCTACGGCGCGCATTGAAATGGACGCAAAGAGGTATGGAATCATGCCTCCGAGGAAAAGCCCGGCAATTACAAGCGGATCACTAAGGTCAAATGTAAATCCGATTCCCCCCAGGGCTTTTAGCCGAAGCTCTTGAATGTACGATGCAAACAAAACCACGGCGGCAAGACCAGCGGAGCCGATTGCGTATCCTTTTGTAACGGCTTTGGTCGTGTTGCCCACCGCATCCAGCGCATCCGTAACTTCTCTTACTGATTCCGGAAGACCAGCCATCTCAGCAATTCCTCCCGCATTGTCCGTTATGGGACCATACGCATCAATCGCGACAATCATGCCCGCCATGGAAAGCATACTCATTACAGCCAACGCAATTCCGTAAAGGCCACCAGCGGCATATGCGCCCAAAATCCCCGCAACGATTACGATTATGGGCAGCGCGGTGGCTTCCATACCCACAGATAGACCGGTTATAACGTTTGTTCCGTGTCCGGTTTCGGATGAATTCGCTATGGACCTAACGGGTCGGAATTTAGTTGATGTGTAGTATTCAGTAATAATGACTATTAATACAGTCACGATGATTCCCACTAGAAGTGAGTAAAATATTTTTATGTTACTCAAGTCTCCAAGACCGGTGAAATATTTATCTAGAACGTACCAAAAGCCAACAAGCGATAGGAGACTTGATACAGCAAGACCTTTGTAAAGCGCCTTCATTATTCCCCTCGAACCATTATTGAGTCTTACAAAAAACATTCCGATAATTGACGCTATAATTGCTACGCTTCCTATCATAAGGGGCAGAGAAATTGCATCCGTTAAGCCTGGAAAAGTAAGGTTTCCTAAAATCATCGTAGCGATTGCCGTAATCGCATAAGTTTCAAATAAATCTGCGGCCATTCCCGCATCATCACCGACATTATCGCCAACGTTATCCGCTATAACAGCCGGATTTCTTGGGTCATCTTCTGGTATTCCCGCTTCCAGTTTTCCCACCAAATCAGCTCCAACATCTGCTCCTTTGGTGAAAATTCCTCCTCCGAGCCTCGCAAACACTGAAATCAGGCTTCCTCCAAGACCGAGCCCAATAAGTGCCATGACGTCATCTGTGGCGGCATAGAAACCAGCAACTGCCAGAAGCGCCATACCCACAACCAACAACCCCGTGACTGACCCGCCGCGAAAGGCAACATTAAATGCCTTTGAGATGCCACTTTTTGCAGCTTCTGCCGTCCTTACGTTAGCCCTCACGGAGACGCTCATCCCAATGTATCCCGCTAAACCAGAGGCAATAGCACCAACAATGAAACCGGCCATAGTTGTGACGCCGATGAAATATCCAATCAAACCAGCGGTTATAACTGCGACTTTAGCGATTGTGGTGTACTGACGATTCAAATACGTTCTCGCGCCGATTTGTATGGCTTTGGCTATCTCCGCCATTTTCTCATCCCCTGACGGATAACTATAAATTTTAAAAATCAGCCACACTGCAAAAACGATAGCGGCTACACTTGAAACAATTGAAAATAAAATTGGATTCATTTTTATTTATTATTCATCTTTGTCCTCCTCAAGGCTATACTAAACCGGCTTATCTTCCCCCTCAACCTCCCCAGGCTCTTCTTTTTCGTCTGTAATAATTTCTCCAATGCCATCATTTAAGGATTCTTCTGGCCTTGCTTGAGAACGCACATCTATTTTCCAGCCCGTAAGCTTGGCGGCTAAGCGGACATTTTGTCCTCCCCGGCCAATAGCTAGAGAAAGCTGGTCTTCCGGAACCAAGACTTTGGCCGTTCTGCCCTCTCCTATTTCAACCGATCTAACCTTGGCCGGACTGATGGAGTTGGCAATGAAATCCTCTTGATCTTCACTCCATTCAACTACGTCAATTTTCTCTTGACCAAGCTCGTTAGAGATAGCCATGATACGTGTACCCCTTTGACCAACACAGCTACCAACAGGATCAATTTCGTCCGCATTTGAAGATACTGCTAATTTGGTGCGTGAACCGGGTTCGCGCACAATAGCTTTAATCTCCACTATGCCATCGGCGATTTCAGGAATTTCCATGGCAAAAAGCTCGCTTACAAAGTTAGGATGCGAACGAGAAAGTACGATGCCACTTCCTGGCCCCCTTACTTCTCTCTGAACTGCAAGAACATAGAAGCGGAGGCGCTCTCCGGAACGATAGTGTTCTCCAGGGATAGATTCGTTGGAGAACATCACTCCGGTTGTTCTCCCCAAATCCACATATACATTGCCGCGCTCGAAGCGCTGCACTATACCGCTGATAATCTTTCCCTCCTTGCCCTTAAGCTCTTCGGCGATGGATTCCCTTTCTGCTTCCCTTAAGCTCTGCAAAATAACTTGCTTGGCGTTTTGAGCAGCGATACGCCCGAAGTCGGTTTGGCTCTCCAGGGGGTATTCGATCTCATCGCCAACCTTGGCTGTTTTTTTTTCCTTGAGAGCCTTCTCTAACATAATGTGGCGTTCTACATTATATCGAGGAAGCTTCTGTTCTTCTCCCTCCGGAATCACTGAAGTTTCTTTAATTTCTTCTTCCCCTTCTCCGTCTTCAATGATACGCACACTATTTTCATCAACCACTTCCTTTACGCGGAAAAATTTAACCTCACCGTTTTTGCGGTTTAATTTGGCGCGTACGTCAGCGCCCTTGTCGAGATACTCTCGCCTGTATGCAGTAGCCAAAGAATTTTCCATAGCCTCGATGACTCTTTCACTATCGATGCCTTTCTCTTCCGATATCTGATTAATTGCTTGTAGGACTGTTTTTAGATCCATTGTTTTTCTTTTTAAAAGCCCGCTTCAGGAGCGGACTTTGTTCATACCAAACAATCTAGACCACTCGAGGCTAAAGGTCAAGTATCCGTGGTTGTGGCTGTTTCCTCCACTTCTGTTCCTGTCTCCACAGCCTGATCTGATGGCAAGGCACTCATTACCTTAGGCACCACTTTTTTGAATGCATCAAAGGAGGTGCTGATCACAACAAATGGCCCCCTCCAGCCATAGTCGATGCTGGTTCCTGGGTTAGAATAAGCAAGCCAACGGGTTTTGGACCCCGCAACTGTGGATCCGTCTTTGAAGCTTGTTCCACTTGCAGTGCCTGGATTGTTGAGAAAGAGATTCTTTAACGAAGTGGAAACTTCAAGGGCATCTTTGAAAAGCACTTTGGCTGCCTCCAGATCCACCGTTTCTGAATCCAGGGCAAAAATATACCCTGCGCGAACCTCTGTACCTGTGTCATACATAAATCCGGTGAAATCTTCCTCTAGGGGAACCGTAAATTGTACGTCGGGAAGAAGCGTGGCCAAAAATTCATCTGTGGTAACGGGAGACCCAGTTAAACCTTGGGTTACCTGAAATTCCGTGATTATCCCTACTGCTCCATCCGCTTTATTCGCTGCTGTCTGATCGAGAGCTGTATTTAGGTCCTCCAGCGAAAGAGCGTTCACGTTTACCTCCGCGCTCACATCCACCGATTCTGCGAAGTAGCTTGTGTGAGTGAAGGTAGGAATGGTTGGAGTAACCTCTGGTGCTTCAATTACTTCTTCAGTCACAGTCACAGGCGGTTCGCTCAACTGTGTATCTGGAAGAAATATTGGGAGCACAACAAAATTAGCTACCGCTGCGGCTGCCGCCAAGAAGACTACTATCCCTAATCCTATAAATAGCGCTTTTTTCTTGTCTCCTCCTGCGGGCCTGCCCGCTGAATCCATTTTCTTAGATACCTTACCCATGGATCTTAACGTGGTCTGGGGAGTAACGCCTATACCACCACTTGCTTTAAACGAACTTTGATCGCTTGCCATCGTCCTTATGTCCACCTGTTTAGGGGGAGGAGGAGGAACCGGAGATCCAGGGATAGGAGTTGCGCTTGGAGACGGGGGAATAGGAGGTACAACAAACGTACTTGAGGTTTCTCCAATAGGAGGGCTACTTGGCATTGGAGGAGGTGGCGGTATTTCAGAACCACTAACATTCATGAAGTTCGGAGACATTGGATTAACCCTGTTCGGTTCGCCAACTGGAGGAACAAAACCAGGTTGATTATTTATCTCATCCATATACCTCTCATATTAGCACACTGGGACCATGTGCTTTGTGGATAATAGAAGTCTTACTCCTTAACTCTCTTCACAGATAAACCGATGCGGCCGTTTTCTGCACTAATAACTTTGACTTTAACGTGATCTCCCTCCTTTGCTACTTCTTTAATGTCTTTTACAAAAGCGTCCTTAAATTCTGAGATATGAACCATACCGTCTTTTCCTCCTCCTAAGTCAACTATGGCTCCAAAATCGAGAAGTTTAATGATATCGCCTTCAACTATTTCCCCTATTTCATATTCCTTCATCATGGCGTTAATGCGAGCAATGGCGATTCCTGCTTTCTTGGCGTCGGGGGTGGTCACCATGACAGTACCATCGTCATCAATATCAATTGAATCCACGCCGGTTTCCTCGATCAGGCCGTTAATAACCTTTCCGCCAGGGCCGATAAGTTCACCTATCCTATCTGGAGAGATGTGCGTCACCAAAATACGTGGAGCGTATGGGGAAAGATCGCTGCGAGGTTTGTCTATCACGGCATTCGTTACCTCAAGAACATGCAAGCGGGCCTTGGTGGCTTTGGATAGGATTTCTCGGATCGTTTCCAAGGTTAACCCGTCCACCTTTACGTCTAGCTGCACTGCATTGATGCCATCCTTTGTGCCGGCAACTTTGAAATCCATACCACCATAATGGTCTTCTGGACCCTGAATATCTGTGAGGATTTTGTACTTACCATTCTCGTCTATAACCAAACCCATAGCAATACCGGCCACAGCAGCTTTGAGAGGAACCCCGGCATCCATAAGGCTCATGCTCGAAGCGGAGACGGTGGCCATAGAGGATGATCCATTTGAAGAGAGAATTTCAGAAACCACTCTAATTGTATAAGGAAATTCATCTTTCTTGGGCATTAAGGGCTCAAGAGCTTTGTGGGCAAGGGCGCCGTGTCCAATATCGCGTCTTCCCGGACCTCTAGACGCTTTTGCCTCTCCAACCGAATATGGTGGGAAATTATAGTGGAGCATAAACCTACGCTTACCCGAAAATTCAACATTTTCGATAAGCTGATCATCGCCTGGACCTCCGAGGGTGGTAATGGCCAATGCTTGAGTATCGCCACGCACAAATATAGCTGATCCGTGCATGCGTGGGAATGTTCCCACTTCGCCGTAGAGACCCCTTACTTCATCCAACCCTCTGTCATCGGGACGTCTATCATTCTCCAGAATGTTTTTTTTGATTAAGGCGTCTGTTTCTTCTTCTAAGATATTTGGGATATGAACTAAATCTTTTTCATTAAATTCTTTAGATTCGAGATATGTTATTAGGGATTGTTTCAATTCATGTTGCAATTGCTCTGCTTCTTTTTTGTCCTGCATATATACAGCCTTCTCTAGTTTTCCATCTAAGAAGTTTCTCGCTTCATTTACCAGCGCTTCCGAAGCCTCTGGAATATCCACCACCACCTTAGTTTTCCCCAACTCTTTAACTAACTCGTTTTGAAAATCTACCAACTCTTTAATTTCAACGAGTGCTAATTCACAAGCCTTAGCGGTGTCCTCTTCGCTTATCTCATAACCCCCAAGTTCGATCATGCTAATCCTCTCGGCAGTACCGGCAATGAAAGCATCGAATTTCCCCTTAGTTACTTCTCCCACCTCGGTGTTAGTGGGGCTTACTATGAACTTATCTGTCTTAGTAATCCTCACTCCCGCAACCGGACCTCTCCAAGGAATATCTGAAATCGCCAGAGCGGATGAGGCTGCAATCAAGGCAACAAAATCTGGATCATTTTCTCCATCATATGAAAGAATGGTTGCCACAACTTGCACTCCTTTACGCATGCGTTGGTCAAAAAGAGGTCTAATAACACGATCCACCACACGTCCTGAAAGAATGGAGTCATCTGAGGGCCTACCTTCACGGCGCATATACCTGCTGCCTAAAATTTTCCCCGCGGCGTAGAATTTTTCTTCATAGTCAACCCTTAAAGGAAAATAATCGGACTGTTGATCTTCTTTATCCATTACTACGGTGGCAAGAACCGTTGTTTGACCATAGGTGGCTATGGCTGAAGCATTGGTTTGGCTCGCCAAATTAGAGACCTCCACAATGAGGTCTCTGCCACCAATTTTTTTAGTAAATCTTTTTCTGCCTAAATCCATTATTTTTTCGCCAAATTCTTACTAGGAGCTTTAAACACTACCTTAGGTAGGCTATCTAGGTCAATAAAAGTGTCTGCCGCCTCACGTAAAGTAGCGTTGGTGGTTTTGCCAAAAGCTGCTACTTCAACTCCCTTCCCCAAACCCCATTGAAGATATTTTACCAAGGGCAAAAAGTCTCCATCTCCGGAAACTATAATAGCAATGTCAAACATACTAGCCATGCGGATAGCATCCACCGCAATTCCCACATCCCAATCTGCTTTCTTCGCACCGCTCGCAAATACTTGAATATCTTTACTGCGCAGTTCAATGCCACTTTTTTCAAGAGCATCAAAAAAAGCCTCCTCTCCGGTTGAAGGATCGGAACGGACAACGTACGCCAAGGTACGCACCTGCTTGCGATCTTTAGCTAGTTTTTTGACCAGCTCTGCGAAATTAACCCGTGCACCGTAGAGGTTTTTCGCAGAATGATATAGGTTTTGAATATCAATGAAGATGCCTACGCGCTGTTCTTTGTTTGGAATAATCCCCATTCTGTGATTGCTCCTATACCCACCCGGAGCTTAATAAATTTGCGACTCTTTTATCTTATATCCGTTATCTCTTAAGTCCTAGTTTCTTAAGTACCTTTTTGTAGCTAGTAGGGGCTTCTTCTGAGAGATAGTGTAAAAGTTTCCTTCTTTTGTTAACCATACCTAAAAGACCCCTGCGAGAGTGTTTATCCTTAGGGTGCTTTTTTAAATGCGAAGCGAGCTCATCTATCTGATGGCTGGCTAGGGCGATTTGGACCTCTGCTGAACCGGTGTCGGTATCGTGCAAACGGTGCTCCTTAATTACATTTTGTTTCTTTTTTAGGCTAAGCATTGAGATAAATCTGGCCTGCATTGGTGCAGGCTTTAATACTCTAAGCATCGTCATAATACTGTAAAATAGGCGCTTTGTAAAGGCTCTGCATTTACGGACTTATTAGAAGTGTCGTAAAATATAGGGGTGGAAGCAAAAGAAGCCCTCAAAAACTTCCTAGACTACTTGGACGTAGAAAAGAACCGTTCTCCTGCTACTCGCCGTAACTATGAACGTTGTTTGGTGAGGTTTCTCAAAGAGGAGAAAATTAAAAGTGTCCCCGACATTAACGAACAAAACATCCGAAGTTTCAGAGTATATCTAGCAAGCCCAGAAGTAAATCTCAAAAAACGCACCCAGGCATATTACGTGATTGTAATGAGGAACTTCCTTAAGTACCTAGCTAGAGAGGGCATAAAAACGGTTGCTCCAGAAAGGGTGGAGTTGCCTCAAATTCCTGCCAGGCAGATAAAGATAGTGGAGTACGACGATGTGGAGCGTCTCCTTGGTGCCCCCAAGGGAAACTCTCTTAAGGCTTTGCGGGATAGAGCCATCCTCGAAATACTTTTCTCCACAGGCATGCGCGTTTCGGAACTCTGTGCATTAGATAGGTTTATTAATTTGAGTAGAGGAGAGATAACGATCCGCGGAAAAGGAGAGAAGCTAAGAGTAGTTTTTCTATCTGATAGGGCGCGTTCCACTATCAAAGAGTATTTGAATAAACGACAAGATGCAGATGGAGCACTTTTTGTAAGCATCTCCCACGGTAAGCATTCCAAAGTTCTTGGGCGCATTAATCCTCGAACGGTCCAGAGATTGGTAAATAAATATGCTCGCACGGCTGGCATTACCGGCAAGATCACTCCGCATCAGTTAAGACACCAATTTGCCACTGATCTTCTTTTAAACGGCGCGGATCTAAGGAGCGTTCAGGAGCTTCTGGGTCACTCAAACATCTCAACCACCCAAATATACACCCACGTAACAAACAAGGAGCTACGTGAGGTGCACAAGAGTTTTCATGGGCGCAGGTTGCGTTAGTTTGGGTCTTTTAATAATGTGGTTTAATACAAAGGGCAGGTGGCGAAATGGTATACGCGCTAGGTTTAGGACCTAGTGTCGCAAGACGTGGAGGTTCGAGTCCTCTCCTGCCCACCGTGGCAACTTGAAAACTAACCTACTGAAGGGACGGATATGGACTGGAAGGCGTTGAAGCGAGCCCTCATGCAAGGAGGGATTAGCGTTTTCGACCGCGATCTTCGTCGTGTGGCAAGGAAGATCGCCGATTTCATACGTACGAAGACGAACTTCGACAATGATGCATACGAGGGCCTTATTGAGAGGCTCTCTGGAGTGATCAAAGGCTTCTTCGGTGGTCTTGTCGAGCAGAACATCTCGGGAGACGGCTGGAAGGTGGTCTTCGAAAAGGGCATCGACCTTGCCGACTTTATCACCAGCTATGTCTTTGATAAGACGGCTGGTATCGATGAGTGGTCAGTGCGACGCCTGGCGAGGATCCGCGAGTCGATCACCGACGGCAGGATCTCGAAAGAGGATGCTCTGGTCCTCGAAGAACTGTTCAATCGCCTTTACGCGGGTCTGCAGTGGAACATCGACCAGACTGCTGCGGAAACTCCTCGCGAAGAAATCGATACGCAGTGGCAAAACCGGATGGATGACATTCGCAAGAACGCTGGACGTCCGGCTACCCAGGCTGATCGGGACATCGCCAAAACGATGCACCATGCAACCGAGGCCCTGTCTTCGATGATGAGATCCGCGTACGACGTTCTGTGGAAGATCACGGACAGGCTTGGCCTCTTCGTGCAGCGCGCAAGTGGCTCTGACTTCACGGAGGAGCAGGAGTGCATACTCCAGGCCCAGGAGGCTGAAGTCGCCGACGCCAGAAGGCAAGCCCAACTCGAGAAGTTCATGGCAGACAACGAATACCTACTTGCCCGAGTCAAGGGCAGAAGAAGGAGGCGCTAACGCGCCGATCGTGGTTTTGGAGCCGTGGTGGAGGAATCTACCACGGCTCCAGAGCCGTTTTCTTATATAAGACTCTACCTATATTGACATTTGTATATAAAAATGGTATGAAGACCATGCTTTTTGAAAAAAACGCAGCGGGTCTCTAGCCGAGCCTGCCACCGCGTCATATCGTGTAAACAAAGGATTGCGACCCCAAAGGAGGGGCCATGACCGACCGAAACAGACGACCTGGTGGTGGAACGGCTGGGGGAACTCCCCCCGCTGCTGCTACCCCTACGGCTGTGGCTACTACACAGCCTCAGCCTCCCGCCGCACCCACAAGGATTTCCCAGATCATTGGGGACTCCGCACGAGGCTTGGTCCAGCGGGTGACCGCGACTTACTTCGCCCTCTCGCCGAACGAGATGCGCCTGCAAATGATGCAGGAGTTCGTCAGGCAGATGGCGGATGCCAACACCGGAGAGGGAGCGGCACTCGCTCTGGTCAATGGTGTTGTGGCGGACGGGATGGCCACGGAGTTCGCGACCTTCATCGAGGGCCGGCGGGCAAATCTCCGCGAAGACTTCGTGGAATCCATAGCCCAAGCGGTCATCGACATCGCCGAGATGTTCGGTGTTCACTTCCCCGGAGACGACGACCCCGAGGTCGCCGCGGACAACGCCCGGGACGAGGCAAGGAGGGCTGCGCGATGAGCGCAGCCAACCGATTTCGGCGGGGAGGGCGACGGGGGGTAACCCACGTCGCAATCCGCGCTACCAAAGAGTGGGACCGCGCCATGACGTTCGTCCGTTGGGCGACCGTCGTTGTTCTTATCTCCACCGTTGCGATCATCGCGGCGGCGGAGGAGAACGCCGATACGTGGATACTCGTATCGGTCGCCGGAGGGATTGCGCTCTTCGGAGGCATTCTTTTGATGGGCGCCCGGTTTTCGAGAACCATTGCGGGATTCCTCCTGGGCGAGAGTTTCGCGCGCTATTTCGGGCGAGGTGAGGCCCTCGCTGAAACGGTACGCATGGTCACCCTCCGGGTGGCCATAACTCTCCTCCTGCCAGTCGGTGCTGCCGTCTGGGCCTCAGCGGTCCCGATCGTGGATCGCCCCGAGGTTTTCGGTGGCTTAATACTGGTGGGACTCTTCTCTTTGCTAGCGGTGATCGCACCGCCAACGAAGAGGGTAAGGAGGATCCTTATCGGTAGCGCCGTTGTCGCGCTTGCCGGTACGTCCGCGTGGGCGTACTGGGATGCCGGCAATGAGCCGGTCGCCTGGGGGATTATCGGGGCCGTAGCCATCGTGGCTCTCGGCTTCGCAACCCCCGGAGTGAACCGGAGGATGACGGTGCAGATGCTCATCTTTGCCGCCATCGTCGGGGGGTTGGTGTGGGTTGGTTTCCAGTCCAGCACCACCTCCTCGACAAACGCCCGCACCACCGCCCCAACGTCTACCGCGACCACGGCCTCATCGTACCCCCAGTGCGAAGAGGCCAGCTGGTCGGACTATGGCGACCCGGCGGATGGCTTTGTCTGGTACGAGATCAAGGTACCAGACAAAGACCTGGACAACTGCGTCTGGTTCGAACTGCCGGATCCCGGCAGATGGACCGACGCGGTTCTCCTCCCTGCCACCACCTCGACCTGGTTCGAGGTGGAGTTCCCCTCAACGGGAGCTCGAGGCACTGTGAAGTGCAACGACCCCGCAGGGTCGCTCGGGGGAGGGGCACCCTACTTCCTTCTCCACTACGGAGAAGGCACCGCGGTTCTTTGGGCCTGGAACCGCGGGTTGATAGAAGACCCATGGACCGGACAACCATGTGTCCCGTCCTGACGAGATCGGCTTTCAGAGCCCGAGCTCCTGCACTACCAGTGTGGGACCTCGGGCTCTGCTTCGTTATAGCCATGGTGATTTACATACAAAAACAAAAACCCACCCGCTAGGGTGGATTTCTGTCCCCAATCTACTAACTATTATTGATTACCCTGTGAATCCAGTAGGAAGTTTTGTACTACTGCCCCTACTCCCCCTGCTACCACTGCCACTACCAATCCCACTATGGCGTAGATCAGAATCCTCTTGGCAGTATCAATGCGTTCTGGGTTACCTTGGGCAATAATGTACATGAACGCAGAATACAAAATAAAGACTATGCTGAGGGCCATTAGCATTCCGAACATCCATTGAGCAACTGTCACTATCAGACCGATCACGCTCGCAAAATCATTTGGAGCTGCTGCTGGAAGTTCGGGCACATCGAGATCATCGTCTCTTGGATCCCAAGCATCTTGAGCAAAAACAACCACCGGACTTAGGCTAGACAAAAAGAGAAACGTTTTTACTGCTAATAATTTTTTCATTAACCAATTAATCATCACCGACCTTTTCAACCATTATATCAAACAAATACAAACTTATTCTACCTAGCCACCAGTGGCGCTATCTAAGAGGTTTCGGATTAATACCGCCACGCCTCCAGAGACTACCCCAATTGCTAAGGCAACTATGGCGTACGTAAGAGTCCTCCTGGCACCACCTATTTTCTCGGAATTCCCGCCAGAGAACATATAGAGGAAGGCTGAGTATAGGGTCATGATGATCCCCATGCTCATTAGAATGCCAAACATCCATTTGGCGATGGTGAGAATTACTCCCTTCACTCCTCCGAATCCACTGATGGATATCCCTTCTATACCCGTATCGCCAGTATCCACGTCAGCACCTCCTAGAATATCGGCAACAAGGGAAGCCAACCCGCCGGCTATTAGCAAAACTATAAATCCCAATACGGCCCAGTAGATAGTTTTTTTCCCTTTACTTACTCTCTCTTCGTTTCCACCGGATGTCATAAATTGAAACGCTCCCCAGAGAACCATAACAGTCAACACCGCCGCTGATATCCCGATGAGGTAGTTGCCTATAGAGCTAACCACCTTTTCTACGCTATCTGCCTTAAGCGGATTGGGGATTGAGATTTCGATTGTGTCTGGAGTAGGAAGAGTCGTATCTGATCCGTTACCGTTATCATTAGGCGAAGGTAGAATAGGAACGTCGCTTTGGGCAAAAGCACTTTGGATTGGTAGTAACATTACAGTAAGATTTATCCAAACTCTGGTGAGTATTTTCATGTTTTTATTATAACTTATTTGCCTGTTTTATCCCGTTGGCATGTTTACCCATCCCCAACCTCTGGAACCCGACAGCAAAAGCCATCCGACCTATTACTATAGGCCCAATCGTCAGCGTTCATGTTCCCTTTAAAAGTTTCATTACGCATTATACTCCCAGACTTCTTCTAAGACTGTGGGGACAGGTGTAGTAATTTTACCTAGGGTAGTTCTGCCTACTCACCAAAGTAAATGTCTCGTGCATCAAAAGAAAACTATCTTTGTTGAGGTAGCTGTTGTCTAAACTAGTTTCTACCAGGATAGCCCGTACTAGAGGAGTCTTTTTCACCAGATCCACAGAGATAGGAATAGTCAAACATTAACCGATAATCGTCCCTTTGATCGGGGCGCAAAGTCGATAGTAGAGGGAGTGTCACGGCGCCTGGATCACGGCAATAACGATTTCCTCCGTAAGATTCGTACCATGTGTCAAAATCGAGCTTCCATGTTTTAGATGCTTTTTGCTTACGTTTGAGGTCAGATTTGGCTTTATCTAGGTGAAGCTTTCCTGCCGAATGGAAAGTTTCCGTATCCTTTAAGTTAGTATCGTAAGAAACCTTACTAAATTCGCGGAAGGCTGCTTCCGCCTCCGTGAAAACGTTACAATCCCGTAATATATTTTCTATCCCTACGTAATCGGCGGGGTTGGCATTATACAAGCTTGTGAAGTCTGGGAGAATCGTATTGCGCATACCAGGAACAGGATCGCCAGTTAATGGGTGTGCTAAGGAATTTATTTCACACCATGCTTTGTACTTCAATTTGTTTACAAGGCCCTCTATATCCTTATGGGCTGTATAAATATATCCGGCAGCTATTCTATTCATTAGGTTGTTCACTAGGGTTTTATGGACTTTTATCAATTCATCCCTTATTTCTTTCATGGTTACTAGATCCAGTTTGCCCGAGTTAATAAGATCCGTTACTGCTGGGTTATACTTAATAGACACACCCGCCCTCATCTTTTCTTTCAACTTTTCTAACTTTGCAAGGGTTTGTTCCCGTTGATCCGTCAAAGTGTTATAACCTTCGGCATCTTCACCCAAAAGAAACTCTACCCCCGCTTCTGCGCTTCCCATTTTAATTTTTGCTATTTCTAGACGCTTCAAGTCAATCTCAATTAACTGCGCTATGCGAAGACCGATAAGAACGTTAATTTGTTGTCTTACGCTCTCGTCTCCAGATACTCGATACTCTTCCTTCAGACGATCAATTTCCGTTTTCTTATTTTTATATTGATCAGTTAATCCATTAATCTCATTCCTGAGAACCTCAATGGAACCCACTTGTCGCGCAGCTACAAGAGATGTTGGAAGTAAAAAACTGATTAAGATGAGAACTGTGAAAGTTTTCTTTGCTCGGTTCATTCTATAAATTCTGAGAGGTCTGCTTCGATAGTTTCATCTACTTCTGAGCCTATTTCGAAGTCACTTTGGTTGCTGTCTATTTCTTCTACCAACTGGTTAATCTCCTCATCCGTGGGGTACTGGTCAGAGTAACGGCTCCAGTCCACTAAGAAGACGGCTACGATTACCAATACAGCTATTACTGACCATAAGATCGTGTTCTTATTCATTGTGTTTAATTGTAGCAAATTGGTGTTTGAAGAAAGGGTGAAGGTGAGTGGATAACTCTCTTGGTATCCCTAGAAATCTAGATCTAAATCATCATCAAGACTGGAAAATGGATCATCGTCTTCGAGTTCTCCTGAACCCAGCTCGTCCGCATTCAAAGTTGTGGATAAAGATGAAGATTCGGTGGCACTCCCTACCTCCGGAACCCGACAGCAAAGGTTAACGGGGAATTCTGCGCACTGTCTAGCACTGGTGACATCCGAGATCTCGATGGCACCACAGTTGACTTTAGTGCATAGGTTTACTTCACTTCCCTTATTGGCACAAGTACCACTACCACTACTCCACTGACAGTATTGATTAAGGCTGATAATTCCAGGTACTCCTCCGATACACAAAAATTGGCTCGGTAAATTTCTGCAGAAGACAGTAGCTCCGGGCTTGGCCTTGCAATACACACCAACAACCTCTTCGGCATCCCCATCCTCCCCAATAAATTCCCCGCACTTCAAACCGTTGTTCCCAAACTTCCACCAATCCCCAGTACACGCATCGCTCTTGAACGCAGTGATAATGCTATTCAAGACCACCCAAGAAACTAACACTATAATCAAGCCGTAAATGGCTGATCTGATGTTGTCCTTAGCGCTGGTTAAGATTTTCTCGTTGCCTCCCGAGACAATCATCTTGAAAGCCCCTATTACTATAAAAAATGCTGTAATAATGAAAGCGGCTGTAGTCAAAAAGTAAACAATGTTTTGTCCCATAAGGAGCAACTGATCCAGATTACAATCAGGCAGAGCTGAATCGTCAGTATTTGATGGATCGCACTCAGGCACTATGCGTGCCAAAAAATGCTCTGCTCCCAATGCTGTTTTTACTATCCAGTTCGTCATCTCGATTGGAGTTCTTCCGTAATTATACCTCCTGCCCTATCTAGAGCTTTGGGAGCAGCCAATTCTCCATTCAGAGTGGCCTCAACCGCCCCATCAATAGCTTCTGCAAAAGATTCTTCTCCGAGCCGCAACCAACTTCTAGCCGTAAGAGCTTGGGAGGCAAATATTCCCAGCTTCGGATTGGCTATGGTTTTATCAATTACAGTCCTCAACGCAGGTCGACGCTCTTTGTATACAGCATAGGCCGCGGCCGTGTTTTCATTAGTAGCTATGATCTCATTAATTAAAGTCCTCAGCGCAGGTGGGCGCCCTGTGTGTGCCATATAGGTTGAGGCTGCATCTTCATTAGTCGTAGCAAAAATCACAAAATCCCAGGCTTCTCTGGTGGTGTTCACCATCTTGCCCTTGATTTTATGAGAGCTTCTGCCAGAAACTGCCAATCCCCAATAATCAGCCATGCTTACTTCATCCGTGGGATCAATTTGGGGAAGGGGAGCCACACCTATATCCAAAAAGGAGTTTCTATCTTCCAGATCTTGCGCCTCCGTCGCATACGCAAAGATGGCGGCTACCTCACCTCTAACTAGAGCCTCACTGTCCATGTGCAAAGATTGATTCCAAGTATATGAAGAGCTGGCGGGGTCGGCAAACCTAACGTATATACTAAAAGCGTCTTTCCCTTTTCTGTCTGAAAAGGTTGATCTGTTTAATTCTTTATTAACCATACTGTTTCCGTTTTGGAGGAAAAATGCACTCACAATATCAGCGGCATTGACTATATTCCTGGATGACCCTCCAAGAGCAAAAGCTCCTCTTTTAATGGTGTCTCCCTCCACAATCTTCAAAGCGCTGGTTGCCAACGCTACTTCATTCCAGGTCTTGGGAGGAAAAACGATTTCTCCTTGATCAAAAAGAGTACGGTTATATACCATTGCGAGGGTATCTATATATAAAGGAAGGGCGTACACCTGATTGTTCGCTAGAAAATCATCTTCTGCGACCTGGGGGAATAGTGTCTTTACGGTATCTGTGGTCATCTTTCCCGGAGGGGCGGGTGCAACCTTATCCCCGTGTTTGAGAAGCCAGTTGTTTTCGAACATAAAAATGTCTGGACCCTTCCCTAGGGCCATAGCGTTAACAAGCTCTTTTTCATAATTGTCTTCCGAGATTCGCTTATAAGATATCGCTAGGTCTGGCCTATCGGTTCTAAAATTAGTTATAGTCTTTGCCCAAATTTTAGGATCATCTACTCCCCAGAAGGTAAGGGTTGTAATGTTTTCTTTGTAGTTTAGGCCGGGTAGCATATCCAAAGCCACCAATGCCAAAATAAACGCGGTAACCCCTCCCACTGTTAAAAAGATTATTTGCTTTTTCGTGAATTGCATCTGGTCCTAGAGGACTACAGTGCCAGCTAATTTATCTCCGGATTTGAGAGTCATAATGCGGACTCCCTGGGCGGCCCGACCGGTCTTTCTGATGTCTTGAATCTTGGTTCTGATAACTTGTCCCTTCTTGGAGATAGCTAGCAATTCTCCTTCATCGATTATAACATGCGAAGAAACTACGCCTCCTGTCTTGCTGGTAACTTTGGCTGTGATGATACCGCTTCCTCCACGACGCTGAACCTTATATTGACTAAGGAGAGTGCGCTTGCCGTATCCGTTCTCCATGACTACAAGAAATTCCACCTTATCGTCGCCTTTAATAATATCGAATGAGCTTACTATATCTCCCCCCTTGAGGGAGATACCCCTTACCCCGGCTGCAGAGCGCCCCATAGCTCTAGTGTCAGATTCCTTGAAGCGAATTGATTTGCCTCCTTTTGTTACCATGATCACCTCGTCTCCCTTGCCGGCAAGGGTTACCCACTTGAGGACATCTTTTTCCTTAAGATTAATGGCTATGATTCCGGTACGGCGAATATTGGCAAAATCTTTAAGGGTGGTTTTCTTCACGACACCTTTTTCGGTTGCCATAAAGAGACTTTTTTCTTTGTCCGTACCTTCGTTTGAATAATTGATAATAGCGCTGATCCTCTCTTCGCTTGGCAACTCCAGAAAGTTGTGAACGGCGCGTCCCTTACTCACCCGCGTTCCTGGAGGAATCTCATAAACCTTGGTTTGAAAAACTCTTCCTCTGTCGGTGAAGAATAAAATGTCGTCATGGGTGTTCGCCCCTAGGAAATGAGCGAGAATATCCTCTTCCCCAACGGATGAACCAATTAAGCCCTTGCCCCCACGATGCTGGGAGTGGAATGTTGCCGGCGAGATGCGCTTGATGTACCCATCCCCAGACATGGTAATGATGGTTTCTTCTTTGGGGACCAAATCCTCTACAGAGAACTCTTTGAGGCCCCCAGCTACAATCTTAGTTCT
>CAYIAN010000004.1:0-22930 GCA_964361435.1 uncultured Candidatus Saccharibacteria bacterium | reverse complement strand
CAAAAGGTTGGAGGAAAAGTACTTTTTGAAGTTTGGTAATATGAGCAAAATCGGGAAAAAACCTGTAGATATCCTGGAGGGCGTTGCCGTTGAGATTAAAGAAGATCACGTGGAGGTGAGGGGTCCCAAGGCGACTCTGATCGTTCCTGTGCTCCCGGGGATTAACGTAGAGATTAGAGAAACCCAAATATTTTTGACTGCTAAAAATGACACTAAGCAGACGGTGAGCAATTGGGGAACCATGAGGGCGCTCACTCAAAATGCGGTGACGGGATCCAAAGATGGATACACCAAGACCCTCCTTATAGAAGGCGTTGGATATAAGGCTGGCATGGAAGGAAATATCATAGTGATGAACCTAGGCTTTTCACACCCAATCAAGTATGCTTTGCCGGAGGGAATTTCAGCCGTAGTGGACGGCAACAAAATTACGATCAGCGGGGCGGATAAGGCTTTAGTAGGAGAAGTTACTGCTTCTATTAGAAAATACCGCAAGCCAGAACCATATAAAGGAAAGGGAATCAGATATGAAGGCGAGATTGTAAGGAGAAAGGCCGGCAAGAAAGCAGGAACCGCATAGAAATGAATAATAATCTACAGAAAATATTGCGCGGGAGGCGGGTCAGAGCCAAAATTAGAGGGACGGCCCAAAAACCCCGTTTAACTGTATTCAGGAGCAATCGCAGTATTGAACTGCAGCTTATAGATGACGTTGAGGGTAAAACATTGGCTGCGGCAACTACCAAGGAGGTTAAGGGAGTAAAGGGGAAGACTCAAGCCTCCGAAGAGGCGGGTAGGCTGATTGCCAGTAGAGCCATGGGAGCCGGTATTAAAAAAGCTGTTTTTGATAGGGGGCACTACAGATATCACGGTCGGGTCAAAGCTGTGGTAGAGGGAGCCAGAAAAGCGGGGTTAGAAATATAAAATGGAGAACGCCAAAGAAGATAAGAAAAATCGAAGGGGGAGGGATTCCCGTAGGCCCGCTAGAGAAAATAGGGTCCAGGAATTCGAAGAGCAAGTAATTGACCTAAGAAGGGTTACTAGAGTTATGTCCGGTGGGAAAAGATTTCGCTTTAGAGCGACCCTCTTGATTGGTAACGGTAAAGGAAAAATAGGGGTAGGAGTTGCTAAAGGATTGGACGTAGAAAGTTCCATTGCCAAAGCCAAAGCCAAAGCCAAGAAAAACTTAATTGAGATTAAACTAAATGAAGGCAGTGTTTTACACGAAGTAGAGGCCAAGTTTAGCGCGGCTAAAGTTTTAATCAAACCCGCTCCCGCAGGTCACGGATTGATGGCTGGTGGGTCTCCTCGGTTGGTGCTGAAACTGGCGGGCGTTCAAAATGTTACCGCTAAATGTATCGGGAGCACCACGAACAAACTAACTAACGCCCTCGCTACAATAGAAGCTTTGAAAAAATTAAGGAGTTCTAAATAATCATGCAGTTACATAACCTACAGCCCACTCATAAGTCCAAAGGAAAAAAGCGTATCGGTCGCGGGGGTAAGCGCGGCACCTACTCCGGCAAAGGAGTCAAAGGACAAAGCTCAAGGGCTGGGAGGAAAATTAGGCCGGGGACGCGCGATTTGATCCAACAAATTCCAAAATTACGTGGGGCGCGCAATATTGGACCAAAGAAAAGATCCAAGAAACAAAGGGGAGCTCCAAAACCTAAAGTAGAAATAAAAACTAATAAATAATGATTAAGAAATTAGTCGGAGCATTAAGGTTCAAAGACATGAGGCGCAAGATACTCATTATCGGCGCTATTCTTCTCGTATTTAGACTGCTTGCTAATATTCCTATTCCAGGAGTAAACCAGGAAGCTCTGGCTCAATTCTTTGGCTCCAATCAATACTTTGGATTTCTCAACATCTTCTCCGGTGGAGCATTGTCCAACCTATCCATAGCAATGCTCGGTCTGGGACCCTACATTACGGCCGTTATTATTATGCAGCTTTTAACCATGATCTTCCCCAGATTGAAGGAGATGTACTACGAAGAAGGGGAGGCAGGGAAAGCCAAGTTTAATAGGTACTCCAGGTACTTGACCGTGCCTTTGGCTGCCTCCAGCGGTTATGGGTTCCTTAAATTGCTCGCAAATCAAGGGATTGTAGGGCAATCCACTCCGGGACAGACGTTCGTCAATGTTCTGGTTGTAGTGGCGGGGTCAATGTTTTTGGTGTGGCTCGGAGAACTGATAGATGAACAAAAAATTGGTAACGGTACATCTATCTTGATTATGGCAGGTATCGTGAGCGGTTTGCCTATAGCCCTCAGGAATGCCCTTCTTTCGTATCAACCAAATGACATTACAACCTATATCTCTTTCGTGGTTCTGGCATTGGTAGTGATCGGAGGAATCGTTATGTTAAACGAGGGCGAGCGCAAAGTGCCCGTTTCGTATGCAAGAAGAGTGAGGGGAAATAAATTGTACGGCGGAGTATCTAGCTACCTTCCGCTGCGCGTTGGTCAGGCTGGAGTGATCCCCATCATATTCGCCATATCGCTCCTTCTCTTCCCTCAGTTTATCGGGCAGATAATTTCGGCTTTCTCTTATGATCTCGGCCTGAAAGTCACTACCTTTACGTCAGTTTTGACCAACAATCAGTTGGTTTACGGGCTACTCTACTTCTTCCTGGTTTTTATCTTCACCTATTTTTATATAGGTATCACTTTTGATCCGCAGGAAATTTCAAAAAATCTGCAGCGTGGCGGAGGCTTTATCCCCGGCATCAGACCGGGCGATCCAACCGCAAGTTACCTCAAAAGCGTGGTTCAGAGGGTTACCTTATTTGGCGCTACCGCTCTGGGGTTAATAGCTATATTGCCTATAGTAACCCAGGCCATTACCGGCACGCAGGTCCTAACCATTGGAGGTACTTCCATTTTGATTGTGGTAGCCGTCGCTCTTGATGTGGCGAAACAGATAGAATCTCAAGTGGCCGTGAGGGAGTACGAGAATATTTAGTCTTTTCACTTAAGGGATTAGTTTGTAAGCTTAGAGCATCATGCCTAAAGCTATTATTGTTGTGGGCCCTCCGGGAGCTGGCAAGGGTACTCAAGCCCAATTTATTGCTGATCACATTGGAGGTGTTTGGTACGATACGGGAACTAAAATAAGGGAGCGCCTGGCGAAGGGGGAGGATTTGGGCGGCAGAGAATATGCGCAAGGAGGATATGCCTCCGGGAAGCTACTTGATCCCAATAAAACTCTGCGAATGGTTCTGGGAGACATTAAGGGAGTTTTTGCTTCCCGTAAAAGTGTCGTTTTGAGCGGCTCTCCCCGCAGTATGACTGAAGCTTTCGGCTCCGGAGAGGGGGGATTAATACATCTGCTTCACGATACATACGGTAGGGAGAATATATTTATCTTCAACATTCACATACCGATAGAGGAGTCAATAGAAAGAAATATGAAACGTAAGGATAGTCGAGTTGACGATACACCCGAGACCATTAGGGTGAGATACGAAGATCAATATGAAAAGTCTGTAGTCCCCATGATTGAAGCCATGAAAACTCACGGGTACCAGATCATAGACATAGACGGTACGCCTCCTCCGGGGGAAGTTTTTGAAAGTATCAAAAAACATCTGTAGATGAAATACGCCAAAACTCCGGAACAGATTAAAAAAATCAGGCAATCCGCGAAAATTCTTGCAGACGTGTTACGAAAACTAGAAAAAAAAGCCAGACCGGGGGTTAATCTATTGGAGCTGGAAGATTTAGCTCATGATTCAATAAAGCAGCACGGAGGGAAACCCGCTTTTTTGGGATACAAGCCTGGGGGTGCGAGAAGACCATACGGATATGCCCTTTGTGCTTCCATTAATGATGTAGTGGTACACGGCACCCCGCGTTCGTATACACTCAAAGAGGGAGATATTTTAAGTTTGGACTTGGGGGTTAATTGGCAGGGGGGCATCAGTGACGCAGCCCTTACCGTAGGAATCGGGAATATATCCCAAAAAGACCAGGAGCTTATAAATGTTACAAAGAAGGCTTTGGAGAATGGTATTGCTCAGGCGAAAGTGGGGAATACCACAGGAGATATTGGCCATGCCATTGAAGAAACTGTCAAAAGAGCCGGAGCGAAAGTGATAGACGGTCTTACGGGACACGGTGTGGGGAACCAATTGCATGAGGAGCCTACGGTATATAACTTCGGAGAGCCCGGAGAAGGAGAACCCCTTGAGGAGGGGATGGTGTTGGCTATAGAGCCCATGGTTTGTTTCACAACCGGAGCGATAGAACAGCTAAGCGATGACAGCTATACCACAATGGATGGCGGAAATTCCGCTCATTTTGAACAAACGGTTTTGATAGGAAAACGAGGTCCCGAGATTCTCAGTCAGTAATTATTTTCTCCCAAACGCCTGAGGCATTAGAAAAGTTAACTGTGTCTCCTCCGGGATATGAGAAACTGCTAACGCCTTCAGCTAGGGTTACATTGTTTCCTGGTCCCGTTTCACTCACCTCTGCGAATATAAGAGTTTCACCCTTGAGGAGAATAATGTGAGTAAAATCCTTAAACCAGGCAAAGTCTCTTACGGGAATCGCAATATCCAGGCTTTCACTCGTCTCTTCGTTTTCAAAGTTATATACAACGAGTGAGTCGTTTTTCCCCAGTACGGCTACATGCTCTCCATTTGGAGAGAGGAGAAAACTTTGTACGCCGGTCGCCAGAACTTCCGAAACGTTGTCTCTATTCCAAATTACTAATTCATCGTTGGTATTTAACGTAAGCCAGCCATAGGGGGTATTCCTTACCTCTTTTAAGGAGCTTCCTTCTACTTCGATCGAATTTAGATCCAGGGCAACGGTTTCTGATTTTAGGGGAAGATTGAACATCTTAATTTCCTGATCCTCAATCCAAGCGATACTGTTTTGGTCTTGGATAAAAAAGTCGTTTATTCCTAAAGTAATCTGTTCAATGGTTTGTTTATCAACATCCAAGACATAAAGGGCTTGATTCGTGGCTACGATGAAACGGCGATCGTTGTATGGATAGGGAAGTGCCTTTTTTATGTCCACCGCGCCGGGAAGGCTTAACTTCTCACTTTTTAGATTATTAAACATCAATGTGAGGTTTAGATTATCGTCTGGTTCAAAAGCGTTAGCCAGATAGTAGTTATCAGTCGCGGTACTTTTAGTTAAAAGCGTACCGCTATCGGTAAGAATCACTATTTCGTGTCCGAACACCAAGGTTTCGTCCAAGCTGACACCCCCACCCGCCTCAACTGCCAGATGTTTTCCTGAAGAGACAATTTTGCGTGTTAAAGATTCAGATATCTGCGCAGGTTCAATCTCGGGAACCAGGATTATAGAATCAAAGACTGAAACCGTGCCGGACTTGACCTTCACATTCTTTTCCCAAGGAGAGTATCCGTCGAACTTCACGTTCAACGAGTATTCTCTGGGCAGGAGATTGTCGATCAGGGTTCCTCTCTGGAGGATTCCCGCTTCGTTTTTGATCTTCTCCCCATCGAGCTCTATTTGAATTTTAGCGGGGTTTGAACTGATGTATATTCCCCCAGTTGCCTCCACCTGAAAATTCTTCCAATCTAGTCTGTAGCCTCTGGAGTTAGATACCAAAAGAGTGCCTAAAAGGATGAAGAGGATCACGAGGGAGTAAAAAAGAAACCGTCTGGTCTTAATTGACATCAATCCATATAATAGAGAAGGTGAAATTTGTTGTAAACGGAGGCAAAAAGCTAAGGGGGGAAATCAAGGTGAGCGGTTCTAAGAACGCTACTACCCCTATTTTGGCTGCAACTCTTCTTACGTCAAGACCATGCGTGATCAGTAACATTCCTTTGATTAAGGACGCTCTGACTATTATCGAATTGCTGGAGTATATAGGGTCTAAGGTGGAGTGGTTGGACAAGCGTACGGTAAGGATTACCAACAACCGCATAGACGCTTCTCATCTGCCTCGAGAAATGGTGCGCCGATTACGCTCATCCATTCTGTTGATAGGTCCGCTCCTGGCGCGTTTCGGCAAGATTAAGATTCACACGCCCGGAGGTTGCCATATAGGGGTACGCCCCATGGACGCTCACCTCAATGCATTCCGGAATCTTGGGTTTAAGGTCACTTACAACGAGAAAAGTGACATATATTCGATAACTAAAGGGAGCAAGCAGAAACTCAAAGAGATAACTTTAGGCGAATTTAGCGTTACCGCAACCGAAAACTTATTAATGTACGGAGTCCTTAATGCTCCTCTTACGATAAAGGTGGCGGCGGCTGAGCCTCACGTTCAAGACCTGGGTAAATTCTTACAGGAATTAGGAGCAGATATTGAAGGTTTAGGCACTCACGAAATTAAGATCAAGGGGAAAATCAAAACAAAGGGAAGGGGGATACGCCACAAGGTGGTGAGCGACTACATAGAAGCCGGCACTTTCTTGGTTCTAGGGGCAGTGACGAAGAGTGATATAACCGTAATCGATGTGCCAGTAGGGGATTTGACGCTACCTATGCAAAAGCTCAGAGAATTCGGACTCAAGATGGATGTGAAAGGAAACAAGGTAAAAGTGTGGGGATCAAAATCAGAACTTCGGGCTGTCGGTAAAATAAGAACTGGTCCTTACCCCGATTTCCCCACAGATCTTCAGGCTCCTTTTGGGGTCCTCGCTACCCAAGCTGCGGGCGAAACCATGCTTTTTGAAAGTATGTACGAGGGGCGCTTAAAATATCTTTACGAACTTGATAAGATGGGCGCATCGATTGATATACTCGATCCCCACAGAGCCCGCATCAAAGGACCCAAACGTTTAATGGGCAAGAATGTTGAAGGTATCGACTTGAGGGCCGGAGTGACCTTGCTTTTAGCGGCCTTAACCGCCAAAGGAGAAAGTATACTGCACCAAGTGGAACAGATAGACAGAGGATATGAAAGTATTGAAAAAAGGTTTCAGGAAATAGGGGCCGACATTCAAAGGATACAATAAATGTTTACTAACAAGATCGGCATAGATTTAGGTACCACGAATACGGTGGTTTTCGTGCCGGGAAAAGGATTTGTGATAAACGAGCCGACGATCGTAGCCTTGAACACCCCGGATAATACTGTGTTGGCTGTGGGAAAAGAGGCTAAGGAGATGATCGGTAAAACCCCCGGAGACATCAAGGCCTACCGTCCCCTTAAAGACGGCGTGGTAGCCGATTACTACATCACAAGGGCCATGCTCAAATACTTTATCAACAAAGCGGTTGGTCAAATTAATCTTATTAGGCCCGAGGTTATCATCTCTGTTCCGGCCGGCATTACCGCCACTGAACGCCGAGCGGTAGAAAACGCTGCTGTTGAGGCGGGTGCCAAGAGGGCGTACCTAGTCAGGGAACCTCTGCTTGCGGCGCTTGGTGCCGGCATCACCATCAACTCTTCTTCTGGGAATATGATCGTGAATATTGGCGGTGGTACCTCCGAGGTGGCCGTGATGTCACTTGGAGGCATCGTGACTTTTGCCAGCTTGAGAGTTGCCGGAAACAAGATGGATCAATCCATTATTGAATACGTCAAAAAAAACTATTCCGTCTCTATCGGTGAACAAACGGCTGAGGCGGCAAAAATTGCCATCGGTTCCGCTGTTCCCCTGAAGAGTAAGTTGGAGTTTAAGTTAAGGGGAAGGGATCTAGTCTCCGGTTTACCCAAAAACGTAACCATCAATTCTAATGAAATAGCGGAGGCCATTAATCCGCTCCTTATGGATATAGCCGCCTCTATTCAGTCAGTCTTCAATGACACTCCACCGGAGCTCGTCGCGGACGTTATGGAAAAAGGAATTATTCTCTCCGGGGGAAGTGCGGGACTTAAGAATATCGACGAATTCTTCAAACGTCTTCTGGGCGTACCGGCGTACGTAGCTGAAGACGCAATCTTTTGCGTAGTGAAGGGTACGGGGATAGTGCTCGACCACGTTGATGTATATAAACGCACTCTTTTAAGCAAGAAATAATTTATGCTCGCTGGTCATAAGGAGAAAATAAAGATTTTTCAGGAACTTTTTAAAAGTGGCATACTTTCCCACGGTTATATTTTTTTTGGAGAAGAGCAGGTTGGTAAAAGAAGTTTTGCTTTGGCATTTGCTAACTTTCTGGAAAAAAACGAATTTGAAACTCCTCAGGAGATCTTGTTTGAAACTAAGTTAATCTCGCCGGAGGAGGGGAGTATCGGTATAGATACGGTCAAAGAGGCCAAACGATTCTTGGCTCAAAAGCCAATATTGTCTAAACGCCGGGTTTTGATAATAGATGACGCTCATAAGTTAACCCCCCAAGCTCAGAATGCCATTTTGAAGATATCGGAAGAGCCCCCTCAAAGCAGTTTGATTATCGTCATTTCGCCCACTTTGGATTCACTGCTCCCGACTCTCACTTCCAGATTGCAAAGGGTGTATTTCTCAAGAGTGGGCACCGAAGAGATCATTAAGCTTTTGAAAGACAAAGGGGTTGAGATCGCAGAAGCCACTAAGATTGCCGGAACCGCCCTGGGAAGACCCGGTAGGGCAATAGATACCCTGGAGAATCCTGAATTCAAAAGATTCAATAGGTTGGTTAAGGACTTCATTAAAGACCGTTTTGGACGCAAAGATATTCTGCAATCTTTGATCAAAGAGAATGACGATGTCCCGGGGAGAAATTTGATTGATATCTTCGTCGGTCATATTATGGCAGAATTAGCTCTTGATCCGTTGAAAAATGAAAAAACTTTAAGTATGTTGTGTGACCGCTTTGCTAAAATGAACGATTTCACAACCAACAAAAGATTACAATTAGAAACAGCCCTATGGAACTTATAGAACAGACAAAAGGAACGTTCGACTCCCTCACGGCGGCCTTCAGAGAGGAGCTTTTGGGGATACGCACTAACCGCCCCACACCCAAGCTGTTGGAAAATATAGAGGTGAGTTATTTGGGACAGACAATGCCACTCAAACACCTGGCTTCCATTGGCATAGAGCCCCCTCGTGATTTGGTGGTTAATGTCTGGGATCAGAATGCGATCAAGAGCAGTGTTCTCGCCATCGACGAAGCTAAATTGGGGGTTAACGTATCCGAACAGGGTAAGAGTATACGAGTTAAATTGCCCGAATTGACCGGAGAGAGAAAGCAAGAATTGATAAAAGTGATTAAGGGTATGGCTGAGAACATTAGAATCAAGATGCGCAATGAAAGAGACGAGGTTCAGAAAGCCATTAAGGAGGATAAAGATGAAGACGCTGTGTTCAAAAACAAGGAGCGCCTTCAGGGATTAGTTGACGCCTTTAATAAAGAGATTGACAGCCTAACGAACCAAAAAACGGGGGAGATTTTAGAATAATGTTAACTCTAATTACCTTAGCTCTCCTTATAATATTGATCATCGGTCACGAGTGGGGCCATTTTATTGCCGCCAAACTTCTTAAAATCAAAGTGGACGAGTTTGGAATAGGTTTCCCTCCAAAAATCTTTTCCAAGAAGTGGGGGGAAACGGAATATAGCGTCAATCTGCTTCCCTTCGGAGGATTCGTCAAGATTCACGGCGAGGATGAGCTTCGAAAAAAAGAAAAAGACACCCAGAGAAGTTTCTTTGCTCAACCCTTCTGGAAAAAAGCCCTGGTTATATCATCCGGGGTTTCAATGAACTTTATAATCGGTTGGTTTGCCTTCACCGCCGTGCTTTTAATGGGTGTGCCCGCAGGAGTGCAAATTCAAAGCATAGCTCCCCTGAGTCCTGCTGCACAGGCTGGATTTGTGGTTGGAGAGGTTATCCCTGACTTTGCCTCGCCCGAAGAGTTCTCTACATTTATAGACCAGCATAGGGGAGAAGCTATTTTCCTAAACAATAAGGAGGTTACCCCTCGCGTTGAAGTGCCCGATGGAGAAGGTCCTTTGGGGATATCATTTGTTTTCAATGAAGAGGTTTCTTCGGGAATCCCCGAGAGTATCGTGGCCGGATTTAGGTCAGCTTTAGACACCTTCGGAACGATTTTTATCGCTTTAGGAGGTTTTCTTTGGGGGATATTCACGGGCAACTTCACTGTTCTGCAGGAAGTGAGTGGTCCGGTTGGAGTATTCGTGGTCGTTAAAGAAGCGACTCAATTGGGTTCAGTTTATCTAATTCAACTTTTGGGACTTATCTCTTTAAACCTAGCCGTCCTCAATACTATTCCCTTCCCGGCATTAGACGGCGGCAGGCTTCTTTTCACTACCCTACAGAGACTGTTCGGAAAGAATATCTTCAATAAAAAGCTTGAGTTGGTGGTAAATATTGCTGGTTTTATCTTCCTCATATCGCTTATGATTCTAGTGACGATTAAGGATATAATTAGCCTGTAATGCGCCAAAGCGAACTCTACACCAAAACTAGCAAAAACATACCCTCGGATGAGGTTTCTCTCAATGCCACCCTTTTAATTAGGGGCGGGTTCATACATAAAGAAATGGCTGGCGTTTATGCCTATCTTCCTTTGGGTCTCAGGGTTATTGAGAAGATTAAAAGTATCATCCAGGAAGAAATGAATGCTATCGGTGGGCAGGAGATCTTACTTGCTTCCCTTCAAGGTCCAGATCTCTGGCAGAAAAATGACCGCTGGGACGATAAGAAGATTAGCATTTGGTTTAAGGACAAAGAGGGTAAACTGGGATTCGCTTGGTCTCACGAAGAACCGATGATAGAAATGGCGAGCCATCATGTAGGGTCATATAAGGATCTGCCTGTATTTGTTTATCAATTCCAGAACAAGTTTAGGAATGAACCAAGAGCCAAGAGCGGTCTTTTGCGTACCAGAGAATTCCTCATGAAGGATCTTTATTCCTTCACGGCCACGCAGGAAGATTTAGATACATTCTACGAAAAATGTGCAAAAGCGTATGAAAAGATTTTCAAACGTACGGGCATAGGGAATAAAACATACAGAACATTTGCGAGTGGCGGTGTTTTCACCAAATACTCTCATGAGTTCCAATCTGTAAGCGAAGCCGGAGAGGACACTATCTACCTTGACCCCAAAAAAAAGATCGCGATCAACAAAGAAGTATACTCCTTAGAAGTTGCTAAAAGTCTCGGACTGAATCAGAAAGATCTTCTAGAGACCAAGTCCATTGAGGTAGGAAATATATTCAAGTTTGGTACCGTATATTCCGAAAAACTTGGGCTGAAATATAAGGACAGGGGAGGCGTTGAGAAACCAGTATTTCTTGGGAGTTACGGTATTGGTGTGGGGCGCTTAATGGCTACCGTAGTTGAGCTTCTCTGTGATAAATCTGGCATGGTGTGGCCTGAAAGTATTGCCCCTTTTAAAGTTCACCTTATAGAACTGGGGAGAAACAAGGGCAAGCAAGTATACGCCCACTTGATAAAGGCTGGTATTGAGGTACTCTATGACGACAGGGACGCTTCTGCCGGAGAAAAGTTCAAGGACGCAGATTTGTTGGGAATTCCTTGGAGAATGGTTGTAAGCGACAAAACTAAGGAGAGGGTTGAAATTAAGAGACGGAATGCGAACAAAGTGGAACTGCTAAGCATCAATGAAGCTATTCGAAAACTTATATAAGAGCATAGGTATTGATCTCGGAACAGCTAATTTTCTGATTTATGTAAAGGGTAAGGGAATTGTAATAAACGAACCCACCCTTATCGCCATCAATAATCGCACGAACCAAATTCTTGCTGTGGGGGATGAAGCCAATAAAATGCTGGACCGCACCCCGGCCCACGTTACTTTAATCAAACCGTTAATCAATGGCGTGATCTCTGATTTCGAAATGACTCAGGAAATCATTCGCTATTTCTTTTCAAGATTAAGCGAGCGTAATCTCTTCTCGCGCTATCGCACGGCGGCGGTCAGTATCCCCACCAATTTGACTGAGGTGGAACGTAAATCGGTTGAAGACGCTGTTGTTTCCGCCGGAGCTTCCAAAGTACTTCTAGTTGAAGAACCTATAGCCTCGGCCATTGGAACAAGATTGCCCATTGAGGAGCCCACAGCTAATATGATTGTGAATATCGGCGGTGGAACCACAGAAATTTCTATCATTTCGATAGGAGGAGCAGTTGTATCCAAAAGCCTCAAAACCGCTGGACAGAAGTTCAATGAAGATATTGCCCGTTTCATTAGAAGCGAATATAAGCTTTTAATAGGGGAACCCACTACCGAAGCTTTGAAAATCAATGTTGGCTCTGCCGTTCCAATAGACGATAAGTTAGAAATGGCCGTGCGCGGAAGAGACGTGGCCACCGGGTTACCCAAAGAAGTAATTGTGCGCAACGCCCAAATAAGAATTGCTCTCCAAAAGTCACTAAAGGCAATAGCCGATGCCATTAAATCCATTCTAGAGGATGCTCCGCCTGAGTTGGTGGGAGACATTCTTGAAAGAGGAATCTATCTCTCCGGAGGAGGTTCTCTCCTTAGAGGGCTAGATGAATATCTAGAGAGAGAACTACAGGTAGAGACGAGAGTAGTGGATGATCCTTTAACCTGTGTGGTCAGGGGACTTGGAATAATCATTGAGGATACGAGCAGATACGAGACCATTCTGTCTAACCAAGAAAAACCCAAACTGGTTAACCTATGAGAAAGAAGCGCTATGCCTTGATAATCGCAGTAGTAGTGCTTTTGCTCGTTATCCTCGCCGCCAATTTGTTTTTCGATCTAAAACTTTCTTTCAACAGAAGTGTAGCTAGTGCTCTCAATGCCCTGACCCCAAACGAGGGGCTCCAAAGACAGATCTCGCTTTTGCAAAAAGAAAATGCCAACTTGAAAGCACAACTCTTTAGAGAGACCATTTTTCCCCAAAAGTCGGCCATAGTCTACTCAAGCTATCCTTTTAACAATAAAAGCGAAATCATAATTTCTTGGGGAGCAAATGACGGAGTATCGGTGGGAAATGCCGTGATTTATGGCAGCAATATTCTTGTGGGGCAAGTTAAAGAAGTAACTTTAAAAAACAGCGTTGTTACCACAATATTTGATCCTGGGTTTGAAACTGCAGTGCGCATAGGCACCAGCGCGGTTGACGCTCTTATGCGTGGAGGTAATGAATTAACTTTGGAATTCATCCCCGGAGACGCGGATATAGAAGTGGGCGACAGGGTGGTGACAGCCAGTAGTGGGTTCCCCTATGGATTAGAACTCGGCCGAATTAAAGAAATCCACGCTGAAACAGGCTCTGTTTTCAAAAATGCAACCTTAAAGGCAAGCTTTGAAATTAAAACCCTGAGGGATGTTGATGTTTCTAACTAGCTTAGCGGCCGTATTTTTAGGAGCCCTTATCCAAAATAGTAGCTTTGTTGTTTTGGGTGTGAAGCCTAATTTTGTCCTAGTTACAATATTGGCTTTCGGACTTTTAGAACAAGATTGGCTTAAAAGAGTTATTCTGGTTTTGTTAGCGATAGTAACTTTGATCATTGAACCGGGGATAGGCCAGCAAACAATCCTTACGGCACTCATTTTCTTTTTTGCGTTGACCCTCATAGACTTCCTGCCCTGGAAGGGGATTGCGAACACCGCCTCAGCTCTAGCTATTGGAACCTTGCTCATACACGTAAATGGCTTTCAGCTCGGCGTGTTCCTTATGGAAGTTACTTATAATTTAAGTCTCTTAGGACTTTGCGTGCTTCTTTTTACCCTCTCCGGGGTAAAATATTCTAAGTAGCATGGCGAGAAATAGGTATCGCACTAGTAGAATAGATTTAGATGAAGTTATTTCGGACACCCTCTCTGGGTCAGAGTTTAACCTAGTTGAAAGTCCCATCAGCAAAAATGTCTTTTACTCCCTTATGGTGGGAAGTATCGTTATTTTCACCATAGTGTTCTTTCGTATCAGTTTTATGTCCGGGGTAAAGGGTACGGCGTATAAACTGCGCAGCCAAGACAATATGTACCAGACCATACCGCTTATCGCCCCCAGGGGGGTTATTACGGATAGAAGTGGTGAGCCTCTGGTTAAAAACCAGCCGGTCTTTAGCGTGTTTTTACACGTCGACCAGATGGTTAAAAACCACGAAGAGGAAGCAGTTTTAAAAGCCACTAAAAACATATTGGGGGTTAACGAGGAAAAAATATTTAAGTTAATCAGAGGGACAGATTTGGAAGGTGTAAGCGATATCATAATTGCGACTGAAGTAACCAGGGATCAGGTCATAGAGATTGGGAGCCTCGGACTTAAATCCCTTAACGTAGAACAGAATTTTAAGCGAGAATACATTAGCCCTGCGTTTTCTCACGTAGTGGGATATATTGGCTTAGTCTCAGAAGAAGATCTAGAGCACAATCAAGGGTTGGTTTTGAATGATTCCATAGGAAGAAGCGGTTTAGAGGCCTACTACGATGGTATCTTGAGGGGAGAAAACGGTAGAGTCACAATATTTAGTGATTCATCCGGAGCAATAGGGGAGGTGATGAGGACTCGAGAGCCAATATCCGGAAAAGAACTTAAAACGACCATAGATGGTGAACTCCAAGAATATTTCTACTCCCGAATGCTCTTTGGATTAACCAGTCTAGGGAGAACGTCTGGAGTGGGTTTAGTTATCGACCCCAGAAACGGCGAGGTTCTCTCCCTCCTCAGTTTCCCTTCGTATGATGGAAATAATATTGCCCAATATCTACAGAGTCCCCACAGACCTCTTTTCAATCGCACCATCTCTGGAGTGTATAGCCCTGGATCAACCATTAAACCCCTGCACGCGGCGGCAGCTCTAAACGAAGAAATAATTGAACCCAACGATCAATTTTATTCTGCTGGATATATAGAAATTCCCAATCCATATAACCCAGAAACTCCTAGTAGGTTTGTTGATTGGAAAGCTCACGGTTGGGTAGATGTATATTCTGCTCTTGCCCGTTCGAGTAACGTCTATTTCTATACCATAGGAGGAGGTTTCCAAAATCAAGAGGGTTTGGGGATTGAAAGGCTCCGTAAATACTGGGAAAAATTTGGTTTAAGTAAAACTACGGGTATAGACATCCCGGGAGAGTCTTCTGGATTTTTACCCACGCCTCAGGAGAAAGAAGATCGTACGGGTGACATTTGGAGAATTGGAGACACCTACAACACTGCCATCGGTCAGGGCGATTTAGCGGTTACTCCAACTAGGCTACTCTCCTCAATAATCGCCATCGCCAACGGAGGCATAGCCTACACCCCGCATCTTCTTCTGAAACGGGAATCAAAAGTGATGTTGGATATAACCGATATGGCAGAGGCTTTGGCTATTGTACGTCAAGGAATGCGCGATGCCGTTAAGAAAGATTACGGCACCGCTTATTTATTGGTTGATATTCCAATATCGATTGGAGCGAAGACCGGGAGTGCCCAGGTTGCCGGAAATACCAAAACGAACGCTCTATTCGTGGGATACGCCGCCAAGGATGAAAACTCAACTCCGGAGATGGCCATTCTTGTGCTCGTTGAGGATGCCAGAGAAGGAAGTTTAAATGCCGTTCCAATAGTAAGGGATGTTTTGGAATGGTACTATGAAAACAGAATTAAAAGCAGTGAAGAGGTCAATTAGTCATCAACCAGAACTTCGTCAGGATTTAAACTCAGGAGATTGGGTACTGTTCTCTTTCAAGAGAGGCTCCCGACCTTATCAATTCACCTTTGGAGAGAAAGTTCGAAGGGTTCCTAAATCTAAATGTATCTTTGAGACTCCGGAAAAGGCGAGTGAAGAAGGCGTTATAGCCTCATATCCTGATTTAAAAAAATGGCGCGTACAGGTGGTTTCTAACAAGTATCCAGTGGTATTAAACAAAAATGAGAAGGCTACAATACGGAAGAATGGACCCTATAGCTATATGGAAGGCTATGGACATCACGAACTGATAATTACTAAGGATCACGATGTCAACTTCACTAAACTCTCTATTGTCGACGCCAATATGCTTTTCAACGCATTCCGTGAACGTTATAGAGAAATAGCGAAGGATAAAAATGCTGCCTATATATCAGTATTCCAAAACTGGGGACCCAAGACTGGCGCTAGCGTATACCACCCTCACTACCAAATTCTTTCAACCCCCATTTTGCCTCCTTCATCCGAAAGATCTCTAAGTAATGCAAGGAAGTTTCACCGTAAAAATAAAAAGTGTGTGTACTGCGACCAAATTAAAATAGCCGAGGAGAATCGGAGGATTCTTCATGAAGATGAACTCTCCGTTGCTTTTGCCCCATATGCTCCCAAAGAGCCTTTTGAATTCAGGATTTCTCCCAAAGTCCACTCTCCTTACTTTGAAGACTCCGGCGAATATGAAATTAACTCCGTAGTGAAAAGTCTGCAAGCCGCGCTTCTGAAATTGGAAAAGAAAGTGAAACACGCTAACTATAATCTCTACATTCACACCTCTCCTGTAAAAAACAAACAACTTTATGGCTTTTACCACTGGCACGTTCAGGTGATCCCGAGGGAGATAATTCCCCACTTGGGGGTTACCGGAGGATTTGAACTCACGACCGGCATCGAAGTCAATCCGGTTTTCCCAGAGGACGCAGTTAAAATATTGAATAGCAAATGATAGCTGATATTTTGGAGGTTGTTTCTCTTTTTGTTCTGGGCGTCATAGAAACGTGGGGTTACTGGGGTGTTTTCTTCCTCATGGCCTTGGAGAGCGCCAATATTCCAATTCCCTCGGAAATCATCATGCCTTTCTCCGGTTTTCTCGTTTCAACTGGGGTGTTCGATTTCTGGACGGTAGTTTTCTTGGGAGCCTTGGGAAACCTTACTGGTTCTTTGGCTTCCTATTATGTAGCTGGGTACTTCAAGGGTTGGGTGGAAAACAACCGTCACTTTGATCAAGCCAAGGGATGGATTGCCAAATACGGTGTGGCTGCAGCCTTTTGGAGTAGAATGATGCCTATTGTTCGTACCTTTATCTCTTTTCCGGCTGGATTATTCAAAGTGCCTATCTGGAAATTCTCTTTTTTCACATTCATAGGTTCTTTTATTTGGTCGGCTCTCCTTACATACCCGGGAGTATATTGGGGAGAGAATTGGACGATTATAGAACCTGTCTTCAGAAAATTTGATTTGGTTATAGCCGTGCTTTTGGTTTTGGGCATTGTCTGGGGACTGAAGAATCATTTCGGGAAGAAAAAATGAAGAAGTTAGTTATTGGCAACTGGAAACTCAATCCGGAAACAGCGGCCAAGGCGGTAGATCTTGCCAGGGCCACAGATATTAAGGGAGTAGTGCTCTGTCCACCTGATATCTTTCTTATACAAGTGGGGGAAACTATTAAAAGGGCTGCCTTGGGCGCTCAAGATCTTTTCTGGAGAGATGCCGCTGCTGTCACTGGTGAAGCCTCTGCGCTACAGCTGAAGAAAATCGGAGTATCCTACGTTATTGTGGGACACAGTTCCCGTAGAAAAGAGCTTGGAGAAATTGATGAACTGGTAAATCTTAAGGTTCGGGCAGCGCTTGCCGTAGGATTAAAAACAATCTTATGCGTGGGAGAGGATTTAAATGTTCATAAACAAGGCGAGATTGAAACACACACGTTTTTGTTGGGGCAATTGAAGAAGGATTTGAGTGGCGTCGGCAAAGGAAAAAACCTTATCGTAGCCTATGAGCCTATCTGGTCTATTTCGACCTCTGGCACCAATTTAGTCGATACGCCGCAGGGGGCTGTTTCTATGATCACTTACATTAAAGACGAGTTATCTAAAATGGGTTTTGGTGGAGTTCCAGTCCTGTACGGCGGATCGGTGGACGGCAAGACGGCTAAGGGTTTTCTCTTGGAAGATATGATAGACGGAGTACTTGTCGGTAGAGTCAGTCTTGACGATGATGAATTTAGGAAAATTATATCTCTAGCATGAGGAAAAAAGATATTTGGTTTAGTTTACTCTCGGCTTTGTTGGTCGGTGTCTTATCACTCCCAACTCTCAATAACATACTGTCCGAGTATGGTTTCAATGTACGCTTTTTAATTGCCGTCACCCTTGCCGCCCTTACTTTGATTGGCCTAGCTACCCTACGTTTCCTAAGTCGCTGGGTTAAGATTCTTTGGCAAATGGCTAAGTTTATCGTTGTTGGCGGGTTAAATACCTTTCTCGACTTTGCGGTTCTAAATCTGTTGATAGCCAGCACAGGGATATCTGCAGGTGGACAGTTTTCCCTTTTTAAGGCCCTTTCCATCTCGGTGGCGATAATGAGTAGCTATTTCTGGAACAAACACTGGACCTTCGATGGAAGCAGAGGAGGAAAAACGGAATTTATCGAGTTTCTCCTCGTCAGTCTTGTCGGCATGGTAATCAACGTAGTATCGGCTTCTTTTCTAGTTAACTATACTGAAGCCTTCTTTAATCTCGATCCAGTCGCTTGGGCGAATCTTTCATCCTTGATAGCTACTTTCCTGGGGTTAGCCTGGAACTTTTTGGGGTATAAACTCATCGTTTTCAGAAAGACCTCTTGATTTTATGGCGGGATTAAGCTATAATGCCCCCCGAGTGAAGTGAATTCCTTAACGATGATATCGGCTAAGGAATATCCTGAGCCTAGATTTTAGACCCCCAGCCCCCACTGGGGGTCTAAATGTTTTATAATGAACCCATGACCTACCTTCTGCGAGTAAACTTAGATATAGATAGTAAAGACGTCAAAAAAAGTCTCCGTTTTCGGAATGTCCTCAATGGCATCCGCTTTGTATCCAAAACTAACAATAAAGTAGTTGTTCTCGCTCACCGGGGAAGACCTCACGGGAAAGAGAATAAATTAAGCTTGAGGCCGTTTGTGAATCCGCTCTCCAGAGGGTTGGGTAAGAAGGTTATTTTCGTAAACGACTTTGACTTTCCAAACATCGCGAAGCGTATAGAGCAAAGTCAAAACGGAAACGTTTTTCTGTTAGAGAATTTGAGATTCGTTCCTGGAGAATCAAGGGCTGATAAAAATTTGGCGAGATTTTTGGCTTCGCTTGGTAACAAATTCATTAACGACGATTTTCCAACCAGTCATCGCAAAAATGCTTCTAATTTTGAATTACCCAAACTTTTGCCGAGCACTATAGGGCCGAATTTTAAAACGGAGCTCCGTCAGTTGGACAAAGTTATGCGTCACCCCAAGAAGCCCATGGTTCTTATAATCGGCGGAGCCAAAACATTAGACAAACTGGGTGTACTGAAAAACTTTATAAACAAAGCGGACAGTATTCTTTTGGGGGGTGCGCCGGCCAACACCCTGTTGAAGGCTAGGGGAGTGCATATTGGGAAATCTTTGTACGACCAAGAAGCTTTGATCCAAATTAAATCCTTCGTAACCAAAGAAAAGATTGTTACACCCGTAGATTGGGAGGTTAGCAAAGGTGCTATTTGGGATATAGGCCCTCAGAGCATAGAACTCTACAAGACAGTCATTGAGAGAGCCAAGACAATCGTCTGGAATGGACCCATGGGGAAGTTCGAGCATAAACCCTTTGATAGGGGGACAAATGCCCTATATAAGGCCATTTTGGCCCAAAAAGAGGCCAATATACTGATAGGCGGAGGAGATACTCTGAGAGCCATATTCCAACTTGGAGAGCCCAAAAAACACATCTTTGTTTCAAGCGGCGGGGGAGCCATGCTAACATACCTATCTGGGGAAAAACTCCCTGCCCTAAAAGCCATTAAGTAAACTCGATGGAAATCAAATATAAACTCTTTAATATGCCAGTTAACGAACGTGACCTTTGCTTTTTTGATACTGAAACCACTGGTTTCGAACTGGACAAAGAGTTGCTGGAGATAGGGGCCGTTAGAGTAAAAGCCAATACTTTTGAGAAGCTTTCTGAGGTGGATATAAAGATCAAGCCTCAGCACATAGAAAATGCTACACCCGAAGCCCTGGAAGTTGTCGGGTACAACGAAGCAGAGTGGGAAAAGGAAGGTATGGATTTGCGAGAGGGGCTTCTTAAATTTTTAAACTTTGCGCAAGACACTATTTTAGTCGCCCACAATCTACCTTTTGATTGGATGCACGTCCAGAATGCTCTTGAAAAACACGGATTCCAACCGACTTATCTTTACAAAGGACTGGATACATTCTCCCTAGCTTGGCTTTTGCTTGGGGACAAAGCTGAGTTTCCTAAACTTTCTTTGAAGGAACTTGCGAATCACTTCGCGGTCAATATGGGAACTCATCACAGAGCCATAGATGACGCCCGTACTACCTACAGAATTTTTATTGAATTAGTAAAACTTCATGGGCAAAAATAGTTTCCTTATACACACCGACGGAGGCTCGAGAGGCAATCCTGGACCATCTGCCATTGGAGCAGTGGTAGGGAAAAAAGAGTATGGGGAATCCATTGGCAATACCACCAACAATATTGCCGAATACAAGGCAGTCATTTTCGCTCTTAAGAAAGCCAAACAACTTTTAGGCGGAGCCAAAGCAGCCCATACTGAAATAGAGCTCAAAACCGACAGTCAACTTTTGGTGAATCAACTAAACGGAGAGTTCAAAATCAAAGATGGGGGATTGCAGCCGCTTTTCATAGATATCTGGAATCTCAAACAGGATTTTAAAAGTGTGAAGTTTACTCACGTCACCAGAGACAAAAACAAAAACGCCGACCGGTTGGTCAATAAGGCTCTGGACACCTTAGGTTTTTAGTGATATAAATTGTCTCGGAGGTAATCCAAACAACAGCTTTGCGAGGACTCGTTTAGCAGGAACGATCGCACATTACTTTAGAGTCCCGCCAAGAGGAAAGTCCGGACACTCAGTCAATTTATTGACGAGGGTAGCGGGTAACACCCGTCAAACGTAAGTTCAGAGGTGCGAGCAGTAACGCCCGAGTTCGCAAGGACAAGGGGAGCCCCGTCCCAACGTAGATGGCTCTACCTGGTTATAGGGATAGAAGACCAGGATGAAACGGCAAAATCCTTACCTGAGTGCAAGGCCGAGCTCTAGCAATAGAGAGTGCCGCAAGAACCTGAGGGTAACCGATGGTCGCAGATAGATTGTTGTTCACGACAGAATCCGGCTTACGGATTGCCTCCAAAGGGGGTTATCGAAACTTCCAAGTTTAGATAGCCCCCTTTTGGTTTTATGAGTCTCTCTATATACTTCTACCTATATGTCCAAATTCTATAATCCCAAACGTAACCGAAATATCTACGGACAGGATTCAGAACCATTCAAACTCTCAAGAAGTAAGGTGGATCTTTTTTTTGAGTGTCCCAAGTGTTTCTACCTCGACCGAAAATTGGGTGTAGGGAGACCTCCAGGTTATCCTTTTAGTTTAAATTCCGCGGTAGATACTCTTTTAAAGAAAGAATTTGATATTCACAGAGCGAAACAAGAGGCACACCCCTTGATGAAAGAGTATGGGTTAGATGCTATCCCTTACGAGCACGCAGATTTAGACAAGTGGAGAGACACTTTTGTGGGAGTGCAGCATTTCCACGAACCTACGGGCTTAATGTTCACCGGCGCCGTCGATGACGTGTGGGTAAACCCAGAAGGAGAATTACTGGTAGTTGACTATAAAGCCACCGCCAAAGATGGAGAGGTGTCGCTGGACGCCGAGTGGCAGGACGGATACAAACGCCAGATGGAGTTTTACCAATGGCTTTTGCGCCAGAACGGTTTTGACGTTTCCGATACCGGATATTTTGTATACGTTAATGGGAAAACCGACAGGAAGGCTTTTGATGGGAAGCTGGAATTTGACGTGAAGCTTATTCCCTACAAAGGAGATGGTTCTTGGATAGAAGCAACCCTATTGAAGATCAAGAAGACTTTGGATTCCGACAATATTCCAAATTCAGGAGAAGATTGTGATTATTGTAGGTACATCGAAGCCGTTAGTGAAAAAGATGCCGATACTAATTAGTTGGATAATATCAACACTCGTTATCCTGGCTTCCCCGTATTTTCTTCCGGGGATATCAGTCAACAGTTTTATGGCCGCCTTAACTGCCGCCATCGTACTTGGGTTAGCCAACGCCATCTTGAAACCAGTACTTATCCTATTAACCCTACCCATTAACTTCCTTTCTATGGGCCTGTTTACGTTGGTAATAAACGCGGGCCTCGTATTGCTCACCGCATACCTTGTTTCTGGTTTTTTTGTAGATAGCTTTTGGTGGGCTCTGCTTTTGGGATTAATTCTCTCTTTGGTATCCGCAATCATACCTGATTAAATCCACATCCGGATACTTGACAACCTTTTAACGACAGATACAATGACTGGAGTTCACTGAAGGATCCGTCTTTCGGTGGACGACCATGAAACGCCCCCGTCAGGGGGTGTTTCATTTTTTGACATTATTCTCGATTTATAGTACTATATGCGCATTGTACCTTTGAATATTCTGTGTGGATCTCCTAGTGGCTTAAATGCAGGCCCCTAAGAGATCCACACAACACCAGGTTGATGGATCAGAGGAGGAGACATGTTCGACATGCTTCTCCGGATTGCGCTGGCTATCGCGCTGATGGTCATCCTCATGGTCGCCCACAGGGTGACCCCCAAGCTCCTCCCGGAGCTCGGGCGGGGACAGCCGTTGGCCACAGCCACGCGTCCGGATGCACTGAGTTCGACCTTCGCCATCACCGGCGCCGACGCCCAGAAGCGCATCGGCCCTCTCCGTCGCAGGATCGGGCTGTTACGCATCGGGCCGTCCCTGTTCGATTATGACAACGTGATCGACCACAAGACCGGCGACACGACGAGCCGGTAGGCGGCTAACGCCGCTTCCGGCAACATCAACCTGAAGGGCCCCGCACAGTGCGGGGCCCTTCCACACCTGCGTATAGGGGTTAGAATATACGCAGTGTGCAATTTGCCGGATCGTCTAGTGGTAGGACGCTTGACTCTGAATCAAGTAACTTAGGTTCGAATCCTAGTCCGGCAGCCAAGTCGTGCTAGCACGAGGAGCATAGCCTTCTCGTGCGCTCAAGATGCGTTACAATTTAAATATGGACAGACCCGAAACAACTTTATTCTTACTTAC
>CAYIAN010000003.1:0-28686 GCA_964361435.1 uncultured Candidatus Saccharibacteria bacterium | reverse complement strand
ACTCTTTGGGCTCTATTCTAAAGGTAACATCCCGGAGGGCAGCGTACTCTCCCCCCCCGTATTCTTTAGAAACGTTTTCGAAATGGATCATAGGGTTTTATGTACTCTTTAATTCTATCTCACCATCTATGAATTCATCAAGTTCTCCCTGCAACACGCTCTCTGCCCGCGAAGTCTCCACGTTGGTACGGTGGTCCTTTACTAGTCTATACGGATGTAAAATATAAGATCGGATTTGGCTTCCCCATTCCGGCTTTACCTTTATCCTTAAATCCCCCAATTCCTTTGCTTGGTTTTCTTCCATGAACTTGATGAGTTTCGCCTTCAATAAAATCATGGCTTTGTCCTTATTTTGTGCCTGAGATCTTTCGGACTCCGATGCAGCAGCCAATCCCGTTGGCGTATGCACCACCCTCACCGCTGTTTCCACCTTATTCACATTCTGTCCCCCAGGCCCACTTGAGCGTGAAAACTCCAACCTTACATCGCCCTCGGGGACCTTAAATTTTTCTGCATCCACACGTGGTAGATCGGGCAAAACTTCAACTAGCGCGAAGGAAGTATGCCGCAAACTTTTCGAATCATACGGAGAAATACGTACCAATCTATGTACACCGGCTTCATTCTTTAAAAACCCATATGCATACATGTTCTTTATCTCTAGGGTATCGGATGCCAGCTCACGCACCTTCCAACCTCTCTTTAATGCATATTTGCGGTACATCTGAAGTAACATCACGGCCCAATCACTTGCATCGTCTCCTCCCGCTCCGGATTGGACTGACAGCACCGCCCCCAGGAAATCATATTGTCCGGAGAACGAAGCCCTTATTTCTAGCTTTCTTAGATCTTCTTCGTTGGAAACCTTACCAAATGCCTTTATAAGCTCACGCAAAATTCCCGCCTCTTTGGTTTTCTCTTCAGCCCCAAGACGATTACTTTTCCACAAATCGGGATCGGCAATTTCCGCATCTAGCTCTTTCAGTCTTTGTTCTTTCCCCGCTACGTCAAAGACGCTCGCCTAAGCGACGAGTTAGCTCTTCCATGTTTTCTTGTATTTCTTTCATGAGCCACCTCCGAGAGTCGAACTCGGGGCCTCCACTTTACGAAAGTGGCGCTCTAACCAACTGAGCTAAGGTGGCTGGCCTCAAATTCACGCACCGTAAGGACCAAGGCTGCTAACGCCAACCCTAAGTCCCTAAAAGTGATATCATCGAGACCGAAAAATATCAATATGGCAATTAAATTGAGGAGGGCCAGTGAAGAGAAAAACCACCTCAGGGGTCCAGTTATCAGAAAAACTGCGAACAGAATGAGAGAGAAACTATGGATCATCAGAAAAGTGTCCTTGGTAAAAAGAATCTCCACAAAATCGGGCACGTACCCTATCCATTTACTAGGGTTTCTTATCCCTCCAATCCCCGCCCAAAACATGGGGAAGGAGATAGCTACGCGCAAAAGCCACATTTCATACCGTTTTATTATTTTCACAATTTTATACACCGATAATTTGCCCTATTAAATACCCGATGCCGTAAGCAATAGTGGAAGCCGTACCTCCTATAAGGAGCATCTCGAATCCCCAAAGTGCCCAGTGTCTGTGTAGCACCATCGCCCCCAAAGAGGAACCTACTATGAACAAAGTAGCACCGGTAGTCATAATGGCCAAGAAAAAACTGTCTCCGTTCCCAAAAACGAAAGGTAGTAGTGTAATAGAACCAGCGATGATAAAGCTGAAGAAGGTAAGGAATGCCGGTGTAATTACTGACTTTCTGTAAACTGCTCCATCTGCTTGTATCACTTCTCTCTCGGACCGGGAACCTAAATAATTGCCTGCGCCCATAGAAAAGCCATCTGCCAAAAGACTCGCGAACCCCAAAATCAAAATAACCTTTGTGGAGAGCCCTGCCCCTACAGATCCAGCGACCACTGCAAAAGTTGTGACAATGCCGTCGTTGGCACCGTAGATTATATCCTTAATATATCGCCCCACGATCTTCCTCATTGCCTGTGAATGATACCAGATAGCAGGGATACTGTAATGATGCCCAAAAGTATCGCCAAGGTGTGCCCGATACCAAACCCTCCCGCGTTGTGTTCCCTGAGTTCGGGAATAAGATCGGCGGTCGATATGTAGATAAAGGTTCCTGCCGTTATTGCCAGACCATACGAAATCATGCTTTCCGATATCCAAGGTAAAAGAAAATAGGTGATGATAGCCCCAACTAACGTAGCCAAAGCCGTAATCAAATTAAAAAAAAGTATTTTCGCCCTTTTGTAACCCTTCTTTATGAAGATTCCAAAATCCCCAATCTCTTGAGGAATCTCGTGTACGAAAACAGCAAATGTAGTGGCGATGCCCACCTCCACATTAACCGCAAAAGAGAGCGCAATAGCCGCACCGTCTATAAAGTTATGAAGGGTGTCTCCCAAGAGAACAGATTGAACCGTGAAAGAATGGTGTTCGTGAGGAGCACCACTATGGTAGTGGTACCAACCCAAAAACCTCTCAAAGAAGAATATGAGGACAATCCCAAACAATACAAAAGCTAAGGATCTTTCTCCTGCCCCAGATAATGACTCAGGAATCAAATCAAAAAAAGCTGCCCCAAGCAATGCCCCCGCTGCAAAGCTTACTAAGTAAAAAGATATTCTTTTCGCAAATGTTTCTCTCCATAATAAAATCACTCCGCCTAAAAGGGAAAGCACTCCTCCTAACAAGCTGGCTATGATAATTTGGTATAACATATTGATTCAGTAGATGTAGCGACCAACAGCCCAACCATTTTTGCCTGGAGGAATTAATTTCCGAGAACGTTTACCGTCGATATATAACTGATTTTGGGATATTAACCCCTCGTCAACGGCTTCCTTCCAAGCCTTAGTCGGACCCACCCCCCAGGGCAACCAAGGGACCAAGTCATCCATAATAACTATTGTTTTCACACTAGACAACTTTCTGAAGTTTACTATATCGGCTTTAGCTGTCTTATAATCATGACCTCCATCAATAAAAACATAATCAAACCTAAAATCTGGGTGGTCCTTTAAGAACTTCGGTAACGTTTCCTTAGAATCCCCATATATCAACGTGTGACGTCCCGGAAATTTTCTATCAATAGATTCTTTGGCTGACTGAACATATTCACGGTAGCCGGTATCAAATGACACAACCTCTGTTTTTGATACCACCCCCAAGAAGGCACAACTTGAAAATCCCATATTAAATCCTGTTTCTCCGATGAATCTAGCGCCAGAGTGGTTAATCAACCCCATCATAAACTCTAGCTCTTCTGGAGAAGCTGAACCTTCACTGGTGATAAATCTTCCTAACGCCCAATATACTATGCGCTTAATTATATTTATGATCTTATTAATCACCCGCGAGAAGTGTGTTATCTCCCTATCTTCTGGAGCGGACGAGGAGAATCGAACTCCCACCCCGACCTTGGGAAGGTCGTGTTCTGCCACTAAACTACGCCCGCCATTTACTCCGAAGTCTTCGCCTCTCCTTCCTCAGGCACCACTATTATAAGCTTCTCATTCGAAGATCGGTAGTTGAAACGAGCTCTTAATTCCTTCTCCAAATTATGCGGATCTGAAAGATATTCGATATCCCCCCTGAGACGTTCGTTGTCCCCTTGAAGTTCATTATACTGGGCTTGGATTTCTTCAAATTCTCCCTTAATACCCAGCCTTTCGTTTTGCAAAACATATACTTGATATCCAAGATAGGTTATTACCACTAAAGATATGGCGTAGGTGATAATCTTTTGCATTGCTTCCATTACAATATTTAAAACCTATCTTTTCAACAACTCGCGGAAAACTTCTGGGGAGACACTTACCTTACTCATCCCTACCAGTTTCTTCTTACCTTTTTTCTGCTTATCAAGTAGTTTATTTTTCCTGGTAACATCTCCTCCATAAAGGGCTCCTGTAACGTCTTTCCTTAGGGCCTTTACATTTTCTCTGGCAACAATTGTTCCACCCACTTTAGCCTGCAGAGCTTGTACAAACTGTACCTTAGGCAAAAGATCCCTTAACTTTTCCACCATCCTTCTTCCCTCTCCCTCAACATCTTCCTTATACACTACTCTGGAAAGGCCTGGCACCAACTCACCAGCAATATAAATATCAAGTCTTTGAAGTTCCGCTTCCTCATAGCCAATAGGCTCATAGCTGAAAGAGGCAAATCCTTGAGAAACGGATTTTAGTCTATCGTCAAAATCCATAATCAACTCCGCTAAAGGTAATTTAGTAAGTACCCGGATATTTCTACCTGCGTTATCCGTTTCCACATCTCTCATGCGATACAGTTTATTAAGCCCCAAGACTGATCCCAAATAATCACTGGGGGTGAGAATATTAAGTTTTACTATTGGTTCAAAGGCCTTTTCCGGATCATCTGGAAAATCTCGGGCGTTCTCTATTATTTGTTCTTTTCCTCCTCTTCTAACCACTTTGTAGGCAACCGATGGAAAGCTGTTTACCGTAGCCAACCCAAACTCTCTCTCTAATCTCTGCATCGTGATCTCAAAGTGAAGCCTCCCCAAAAATCCACATTTAAAACCTCTTCCTAAAACTTGGCTTGAATCAGGCGTGAACTCTAAAGCAGAGTCGTTAAGGTGAAGCTTATTCAATGCTACCTTTAGATCATCGTAATCTCCACCCTCGTCTGGATACAAAGACACGAAGACCACTGGTTTTGGTAGTTTGAAGCCAGGTAACGCCTTATCCCCGATGGTATCTCCAATCAGAATCTTATCTGGATTCTTGACTCCGGTTGCAATATATCCAATCTCTCCTGTCTTTAAAGATTCCCTAACCTCAAGTTGGGGTGCAAAAAGACCAACTTCCTTCACTTTGAAATTTTCTCCTACTGCCTGCAACCTTGTGCGTTGATCTCTTTTGAACTCGCCTCCGAAAACCCTTACCGAGGCAATGATCCCCTTGTGTTCATCATAAAGCGAACTAAAAATCAAAGCTCCCATCATCTTGCCACTCTCTGGGGAGGGAACTTCGGAAACCACGCTGTCCAATAGACTTTCTACCCCCCGTCCAGTTTTCGCCGATATGCGGTGGATCTCTTTTGACGTCACACCAATCAAATCAGCCAGTTCCCCCGCTAGCTCCACCATGCCTGGAGGATTCATATCAACTTTGTTTAGCGCCCCCACAATTTTCAAGCCTGATTGCTTCGCCATCTCCAAATTAGCCAAAGTTTGCGCTTGAATTCCCTGAGTTGCATCTACCAGCAAGATAGCCCCCTCTACCGCCTTCAGTGCTCTTGAAACCTCATACGAAAAATCACTATGCCCCGGGGTGTCTATAAGATTGAGTTCCACGCCCTTCCATGCCATCCGGACGGGAGCCATTTTAATAGTAATCCCCCGTTCTCTCTCCAACTCCATTGAGTCAAGATATTGTTCTTTCATGTCTCTCGCCGCAACGGTACCGGTAACTTCGAGAAAGCGATCTGCTAAAGTGCTTTTACCGTGATCAATGTGGGCAATGATGACAAAATTCCTGATGTTATTCTCCATCCTGTTTTTGTTTCTGAAGAGTGATTTTGAGTTCCAATCGAGCCGGCAAGTTATTGGTTCTATAACGAAATAATTCGTTACTATTTTCTTTCCAGTAATATCCGGTAGGTGCAACAATAACATATTCGAAGTCCATCTCGCTACCAGATTGTTTGTCCAAAACGAAAATAAAGGGTTGCTCGTCCCGAATCGCAATTTGACCCGAGTTATATTTAACTTTTAGCACCCCACTCTCTCCTGGAGATACATTAAGCCATGTAGCGAACACCCTTTTCCCACTTTCTTCATATTGCTCTACATATCCTCCCGGTAATGGGTGCAAAACAGTCAAGGTATTTTCAATTTCTGCTACATCTGGATCCACCCCATAACCGTTTTGGATATAATTGATTTTTGGGATGATTTCCTTTGATTCTCCCCCCTCAAGATATATCAAAGAAGAGCCTGGTAGCGTAAAAATTTTGAAGAAGTTTTGATTGATGTGGTTATACCAAGGATCAGTTTCGTTTTCCCCCCTATGAGAGCGGGTAACAGTCAGGTTGTTTTTAATTGTCCCGTCTGTGCCTAACTCGCTTTTCAAAACAGCCATTTGGTTAACAAAAGTGTCTGTCTTCCCCCCCGCTATGTTTGTATTCACAAGCGCCAAGTAGTCCCCCACAAAATCATTTCTTTCTTGATACACTCTTCCGTCCAAGCGTAAATCGCTAGATAAAGACTGCATACCCTGATTTCTGAAGAAAGCCTGAATATCTTTATTGCGCATCCTCGAAACAAATATATTTAGAATGTTGCCGCTATTTGGTCCAATATTACCCAAAGCCTCTATTAGTTTTGGCGCAGCGAAACTTAATACTTTCTTGGGGTTTTCACCTGGCACTTTATTGGTCTCAACCTCTTTTTGCAATTCGCTTAAGAAATTCTTATGATCCAAAACCAAATCGTATTCAGGTATCTCTATGGGCCCCGTAATCCTCAAAAGGTCCCCTATAACGCGCACGTTGAGGGCTACCACTCCGTCAAACTTGATATCTTTCTTGCTATATATACTTGACGCCTCAAGATATTTCAGGAGATTGTCGGACGACTTTGAAAAATCAAAAAACCATCCAGTATCTCTAGCGCCCCAGTTGGGAGTAATAGTTTGAAGTTGTAACGGGGGTATCACCTTGAGGGGTAAAAACTTATCTGGATAGTAAATATCGTTAACTTCTAAACTCTTTACGCTTCCCTTCTCCAAAACAAGTTCTCCGTAGCTACCAGCAAATCCTCCGTTAGGTCTAAGCTCTGATGGATTTTCAAAAAGCAAAACCAGTCGTCTTGGAGAATCGGAACTCAAGAATGATACTATGGTTTCAATGTTCTTCTCTGCTCCCATTAAATCCGTATTTAAGAGATCTAGATCTTCTTCTTCTACTCCAAACTCCTTCGCTTTAACCAATAACTCCTCGCTCGTTTCTCGTAAACGAGTCAGTTTTGACTTCATGCCTCCTAATATTTCTATCAAGCGTTCCCCCTCGCCATTAAAGACCAACCGTAGCCCGTTTTCTCCTATCTCTTCGAGATCTGCACCTAAATCCTTGATAGTGCCGACTATATCCCGAAGGCCATTAATGATTTCCGGGATTTGTTTTAACTTAGGAATGGCTGATAGTAGCTTGGCTTTCCTGCCCAATCCCCCTAATTCACCCTCGAGATTCTCTAGGATACCAAGATAATCTGCATTTCCGTCAAAGTTCCGTATACTCCAAGCCAAATCTTTGAATTTTTGATATGCCAAGTGTGCTCCTCCCCCCAAGTCAAGCACAAAAATCGCGACTAGAAGCGTTGCCACAATGACAGAGCTTCCCCAAATAATGTTTTTTCTATTTCTCTTCTCCGAGCGAGGTTGTTTTCTTACATGTTTTTGAGGATGGCGCACATCAGCCATCACCGGGTTAATGCTTTTTCTTGAAGAACGCTTCATCGGATAATCATACTGCCGTGGGATCGAAGAATAAAATTGTTATCGTTTTCAATAAAATCTTCAAATCGCCTCCGAAAGTAATATTTTCTGTATAAGATTTGTCGAGTTCTATCTCTTGCGCAAAAGGCAAGCTGGACGCTCCATTCACTTGAGACAAACCGGTGACTCCCTGACGTACCTCAAGTATTTTTTTATATCTCCTCGGATATGCCTTCGCTTCTTGCGGTTCTCTGGGCCTCGGGCCCACTATAGCTAACTCTCCCTTCAATACATTGATAAGCTGGGGGAATTCGTCCAAACGGAACTTTCTCAAAAACTTTCCTACCCTGGTCAACCTTGGATCATTTTTTATCTTGAAAAGAGGCCCATCTTTTCTTTCGTTAAGAGATGCTAGGTTTTTTTTCAAATCCTGCGCATCTTTGACCATAGAGCGAAATTTATAAACTTTAATTCTCTTTCCCTCGCTTACTCTCTCGAGTTTTACTATGACAGGCCCCTCGCTTTCCATTTTTATGGCGAGCACTATAAGTGGCACCAATGGAGATATAAGAATCAAACCCTTAAGGGCTACTACCAAATCAAAAATCCTCTTCCACAAAGGGTATTTCATTCAAGTGTTAAGATTATATCACCAATGCGGGTAGCGTTAGTCCATGATTATCTAGACCAATTCGGGGGCCAAGAAAGGGTTTTGTTTCAATTAATGAAACTTTTCCCAGAAGCCCCTATATACACTCTTCTTTACGAACCCAAAACCTTAGGGGGATACCTTAATGGACGCCGGATAGAAACGAGCATTTTAAATAACCCTTTGGTTCGCCGCTATCATCGTCTTTTCATTCCCCTCCTGGGACACGCCGCCCAGACCCTTAATCTGAAAGATCAATATGATTTGATAATCACTAACACTATGGGATTCGTTAAGGGAGTGAGATACAAAAGCGGGGTGCATATTGCATACAATCACGCTCCCCTGCGCTACGCCTGGGAACCCCACACCTATTTGGGGGATATGTTCCCTAAATTCATGATTACCGCCGGCATGCCGGCAATCCAGTATGTCCGCTGGCAAGACAAACGTTTCTCCCAAAGACCCGACTATATGCTCGCCAATTCAAAACATATCGCCTCGAAAATCAAAAAATTCTACGGCAGAGAATCTACCGTCATCAACCCTCCCATTGAGGACCACATATTTAACTTTGACCCCGAGGTCAAAAAGCAGAACTATTTTCTCGCTTTCGGAAGAATCATCCATTACAAAAAATTTCCCATGATAGTGCGCGCCTTTAAGGAACTGGGGCTACCACTAAAAATCGTGGGCAATGGACCAGATGAAGCAACTCTCAGGAGAGAGGCCAAGGGTGTTTCAAATATAGAGATCCTCCCTTTCATGCGTACCGATCAAGATCTACGGGACATCATCCGAGGAGCCAAAGCTACCGTTGTTCCCCAATTAGAAGATTTTGGTTTATCAACAGTGGAATCCATCGCCTGCGGCACACCAGTGATTGGATACAACCGTGGAGGAACAGCGGAGATAGTACAGAATAAAGTAAACGGTTTGCTTTTTGATAATCAAACTAAAGAAGGGTTAATTGATGCTGTTAAGGAATTTGAGACAATACAGCTTGATCCACGTACGGTTTCTGATACCGCAAAGGGTTACTCCGCTGATAATTTTAGAAAGAAATTTATGGGGATAGTAGAAAACGCGCTCAGAGAAAACTAAATTTCTTCCAGTGGATATACATCCAACGCAGTTTCTTCGTATGGATGCACTTTGTTAATGGCATCAATGACACTACTTAAGATGTCCCTATCGCATACAATCTCTACCCGTTCTTCCGGGACTATTTCAAATTTACCTATCTTCCCTATTGCAGGATGAGCACCTTCTTTCGGCCTAAATCGTCCGAAGCCCTTTAGAGAAAAGCTACAATAGTCGTAATTACCGACCCTACCTGCGCCGGCCTTGCCGATAGCCTCGCGTAGCACATCTGCGTGAGACTCCGGAACAAACACTACTATTTTTACTTTTTTGGATTGGTTCATAACTTGAATATTTTATTTTCCATGACACTTCTTATACTTCTTCCCGCTTCCGCACGGGCAGGGGTCGTTTCTCCCCACTTTATCATTAGCAACATTTAACGTAATCATAGGCCGCCCCTCCTCGGTCTTTTCGGCTCTTAGTTTGAATAAGTGCGCAAAAATCCAACCTTCTAGATTTTTCTCTAGATCGTCAAAAAGCATTTTGCTTTCCCTGCGGTATTCAATAAGAGGATCTCTTTGTCCATACGCGCGGATGCGCACCGACTCCCTCAACGCCTCGATATTCTCCAGGTGATTCATCCACAGTAAATCCATTATACCCACAATCTGCATCCCTAAAATATTAATTTCCTTAAACTGCTCTATGTGAATCTTGGCGAGTTCCCCAACTTTCTCCATGTCCTCAATCGGAGCCCCTATTTCCTTCAGAACTCCCCTTTTTCTGTCTTCTGGCAAATCAGCGCTCTTTAATCCCTCAAGTTGCTTGTTGAAATTCTCTTCCACAAACTGTCTGATATATGCCCCGTCTTCCGTACTGAGCGCACCTAAAATCTTCTGGCGTTTGTCGTAAAAAGTGAGTCTTTGTTTATTGATAATATCGTCGTATTCAAGCAGGTGCTTGCGTGAATCAAAGTTGAAACCTTCCACTTTGCTCTGGGCCTGCACAAGAGCACCAGATACCATCTTGTTTTGAATAGGATGATCTTCAGGAAGATCAAAGCGTTCCATAATGCCTTGGATGCGCTCTCCCCCAAAGATCCTCATGAGGTCGTCTTCCAAAGACAAAAAGAATTGGGACGAACCCGGATCTCCTTGCCTGCCAGCACGCCCTCGTAATTGGTTGTCTATCCTCCTCGCCTCGTGCCTTTCCGTACCTATAACATGCAAGCCTCCCGAGGCTTTAACTTTTTCATAATTATCCCCGTTGAGAGGCGCGCCCCCCAAAACAATATCTACTCCCCTGCCCGCCATGTTAGTCGCAACCGTTACGCCCCCCGCCTTGCCAGCTTGGGCAATGATGGCGCCCTCACGTTCATGGTTCTTGGCGTTCAAAATTTCGTGCGGAATGTTTGCTTTGCCCAAAAGCTCTGAAAGTACTTCATTTTTTTCAATAGATACTGTACCAATCAATATGGGCTGTCCCTTTTCGTGACGTTCTTTAACATCTTCGATAATGGCCTTGTATTTGGCGTCAAGGTTTTTGTATATAAGATCGCCCTTATCTTCCCTCACTAACGGGTTGTGCGTGGGAATAGTCGCCACTTCTAACCCATATACCTTGTGGAATTCCTCGGCCGAAGTCTGGGCAGTACCCGTCATACCCGCCAGTTTCTGATACAAACGGAAGTAGTTTTGAATAGTAATTTGAGCAAAAGTACGCGATTCATCCTGTACGTGCACCCCCTCTTTGGCCTCAATGGCTTGGTGAATTCCCCCACTGTATCTGCGCCCAGGCATCAAACGGCCGGTAAATTGATCAACTATAATAACCTCGCCATTTTTAACCACATATTCCTTATCGCGTTCATAAAGTGCTCTCGCCTTGAGGCTTGCCTCCAGATAATGAGCAAGGCGTAAATTGGAAGAAGCGTATAAATCTTTGATGTTCGTTATGCCCTCAATCTTATCTATGCCCGGCTCGGTAATCTCAACTGATCTCAACTTTTCATCCACGACATAGTCTTCTTCTGGCTTTAATCTTTTAACCGCCTCGGCAAAAATTCTGTAATAGTCGGAAGAACCGCTATCCGGAAAAGAAATAATTAAAGGCGTGCGGGCTTCATCAATCAAAATGGAGTCCACCTCGTCGATGATGGCAAAATTGAGCGGCCTTTGAACCTGTTCCGCCATCAAATGCCTCAAGTTATCCCGCAAATAGTCAAAACCGAATTCGTGATTAGTACCGTAAACCACATCCGCTTCATAGGCTTCACGTCTTGATATGGGACGAAGAAACTCCTCTTTGACTTCGAAACTCCCCCTTTCGTCTCTTTCCTTGTCCGCCAAAGCTCTTTCTTCGTCTGTCAGTTTCCAATCCGGATCATACATGTAGGCGGTGTCGTGCACTAAACACGCAATCGAAAGCCCCAGAGCATAATAGATTTGACCCATCCAAGCCGTATCCCGCTTTGCCAGATAGTCGTTCACCGTCACTATATGCACCCCCTTACCGTTCAAGGCATTCAAATAAACCGGGGCAGTTGCCGCAAGCGTTTTTCCCTCACCGGTCATCATTTCGGCAATACCTCGCTGGTGCATCACTAACCCTCCCCAAAGTTGTACGTCGTAGTGTCTTTGACCCAGTTTTCTCTTAGCAGATTCTCTAACTAAAGCAAAGGCTCTAATTAGAAGATTATCCAAAGATTCTCCTTCCTTGGCCTTTGCTTGAAGCTTAAGGCTCTCCGCTTTCAGGGCATCATCGCTCAAAGCAGAAATTTCCCCCTCCAGGACGCTGATTTCTGTAATCTCTTTAGGTTGTTTAGGCAAACGAGCTCCAAAAATCTGTCTGCCTAGATTTCTAACTAATTTCATTCACTTATCTCTCCAGTTGATCTTTATACTTTTCGATCTCTCTCTGGAGTATGTCTCTTACTTTATCTATACACTCTCTTACATCTCCTCCTTCTTGGGTGGCTCTCAAAAGTTTCCCTGGAAGGGTCAAGTTAACTTCTGCATAATAAACATCTCCGTGTCGATGGTGCTGCGTGGTGCGAGCCACTTCCACTTCTGCCCTCACCAAACCCCCATCAAAACGTTTTAAATACTTGCTTAGTGAACCGATGTGCGTATCTATGTACTTCTTCAGGGGTTCCGTAAGATCCAGTTCACTAGCTGTGATATTTATCTGCATTTCATCCCCATTATAACTATCTGCAACCTTGGATTCAAAGAGACGTTGTATAATACAGTTATGAATGAAAAAATCAAAGATTGCTTGGGGATTGCCCTCATTTTAGGCACGCTCTCGGTTGCCTATGTCGGAGTCAAATTCACCACGTCGTATCCGCCGTATCCTGGGCGTACTTTTAGTGTATCTGGAAAAGGCGAGGTTGTAGCCATACCAGATGTAGGACGATTTTCTTTTAGTGTCCTTACTGAGGGTGGAACTGATTTGGAGAAACTGCAGAAGGAAAACACCGATAAGTCAAATGCGGTAATCGCCTTTCTCAAAGACAATAATGTTGATGAAGAGGATATTAAATCCGAATCATATAATGTTTACCCCACTTACCAATATTACGAATGCAACCCCTATGGAATCTGCCCCCCAGCCAAAATCTCAGGATACAGGGTGGAACACTCAGTTTCAGTTACCGTCCGTAATCTGGAAGCTGTTGGCATACTTCTCTCGGGCGTTGTAGAAAACGGAGCTAATACCGTATCCGGTATAAACTTCGAAGTAGATGACCTCGACAAAGTGGAAAATGAAGCACGCATTGCCGCCATCGCAAACGCCCAAGAAAAAGCAAAAGCTATCGCCGGCGCTGGAGGATTTAGAATCGGGAAGATAACCAGTATCTATACGGTAAATCCAGATCCTTACTACTACGCCAAAGGAGGTGGTGAAATGTCGACGGAAAGTGCAATGTATACTTCCCCTCAGATTGAACCAGGATCACAGAAAGTAAGCGTAACTGTAGATATAACCTACGAAATCAAATAGCCCAAGGGTCTAAGATTTTCCCAAGAGTAAAGATAGTCACCGTAATTGACACCCGATGTCCGCATCGGCGTAATGAAATGCATAGTATATAATTTTCTTGTATCCAACAAAGTAAATGCTTGTAAAAAATAAACTGGACATATCATGCTGGTATTCCGAAAATGAATTCGGAATTCAACCCGGCTTCGGAGGTAAATATAAAGTCTCTTATCCAAAGGGTGTTTTTAACTCTTTAGATGACGATGGCAAAAAAATCCTAGCTAAAAACTTTACCTACACTAGAACAAGACCATTAACTATGGTAGCTGATCGTCTTGTCTATAAATTCTCCAAACCTAATTGCAAAGAATTGGTCGATTATGGAGTCGTCGGCGACCTACCTCGCATTAGTGACTTTATTAAACGAGATACCCAAGATCTGACTAATGTCATTTGTGATCCAGCCAAGATAACCTTCACTGGTCAGAACAAACCAGAAAAATTATTACCCCAACGAGACACCTCGAATAAGAAAGCTATTTTAGCGCTATCATTCGGTAAAGATAGTCTTCTCTGCTATGCCCTACTCAAAGAAATCGGCTTTGATTTCCAAATTGTTTTTGGTGTAGAAATGGAATCACAAAATAGTGGGGAATACGAGTTTAAAAATCGCATTATGAAATCCTTTGCCGATGAACAGGGAGAAGAAATACTACTTTTTAAAGATACAGTTGATGAGATGTATTACGCGCCTGTCACTGATGGCTTAGGTGAATTTGAGAATACTAACGGCATGTTGGCTTTTGCTCTTGAATTGATACCTTTCGCATTTAACCATGGAGCAAAATATATTGTTTTTGGCAATGAGAAGAATATGGATGACTCCTACATTAATGCATACGGCACACAAGCATACCCCTCATTTGATCAGAGCTCTGTATATACACAAAGAGAAAATAAACAGTTGGCCAATTTCACGAGCAATAGTATTCAAGTTATGAGTTTGGTTGAACCCATATATAACCTCGCCGAGATGAAAATTTTAAATAATCGCTATCCTCATTTGTTGAAATATATGATGTCTTGTTCTCCCGATGAGGGATCAAGAAGCAGATGGTGCTATTCGTGCCCAATGTGTGCTAAATCTTTCCTTTATTTAAAGGCGGTCGGAGGTGATCCAAGAAAAATAGCATTTGAAGAAGATTTCTTCCGCCGCGAATATACGGAACTCTATCCTCCATTCGCACGAAATATAATACGCCCCTACGAGAAGCCGCCAACGGTTCGAGAAGAACAATTACTCGCTTTCCTTATGGCCTACCAACTAGGTGCCAAAGGAGACTTGATTACTATCTTTGAACAAAAGTTCCTACAAGAAGCTATGATCAAAGAAAAAGATCTGCGGCGTCAGTTCTTGGGAATTCATGTCGGACCAAGTATTCCAAAAACTCTTAGAAGAAAAATTATCCCCATTTACGAGGAAGAACTCTTCCCGCTTTATGCCCAAGATTAACCCAAAGCCCCTAGTGGGCGTTCTCCCGTGCGATGAGGAATCTATTATTCTAAGATCTTCTCCGTATTTCGAGTTACGCTATCTTATTGCGAAAGGAACTCCGGAACAATCTTGGGCACAACAGTTTCTGCCCTTCAATAAAGTCCATCTATATTCCCTACCGGCTGATAGACCCTCTTTGGAAGTTAACACATTCGCAGATATTTTTAAGTATTCAAATATCGCTAAAGTTATTAGAAAAAATAAGATAGGTTATGTTTGGCTCACTATCGATAACGATAGCCGCAAGGATCTCTATGGCGTTGCCAAAGAATATCATTTCGAGATTATCGGCCCGACCAAAATCTGGCAGGATAATTTGGAAAATAAGATTTGGTTCGATCAATTTTTGGCCAAGAATGGGCTTCCTAGGCCTGCAAGCCAAACGATCAGTTCTCCTAGAAATAAGGTGTTACTCCAAAGCCCTTTAGTTTTACAAACAGCCTTATCAGATGGTGGTGAGGGAACTTTCTTCTTAAAATCCAGTGCTGATCTAAAAAGAATCCTCAAGCTGACAACTGCAAAGCCAGACCATTATTTACTAAGAGAATATGTTTCAGGAAAACCGTGTGGTATTACTATCCTCTGTACATCAAATATAGTGGCACTTTCAGCCGTTCGAGAGCAATGTTTTATTGAACACAAAGAGGGACGACCTGTATTTGTTGGTATCCAATGGATTCCTAGTACATCCATTAAACGTAGGGCGGATTTGATTAATAGAGTTTTTTTGCGGCTTGGAGAGATACTACAGCAAGGAGGGTTTATGGGCTACGCAAATATTGACTTTATTATTTCAAACACGGGTGCGGTTAGGATAATAGAGTGCAATCCACGTTTTTCTTCCTCAACAGCCCAACTTGCCCTAAACCCTAGATTAATCTCAAACCTCCAGTCGGGAAATTTGATTATTGAAGAGTATCTAAATAAAACTGTACTTTCACGCCAAAGAAAACTCCCAATGCCAAAGTCAGAATATAGAGGTGCGGTTTTGCATTTAGACATTGACTCTAGAGAAGAGTTTAGGGTTAGTAGGATACATCCCGTAGGCGTATATCAACTCAAAAATAAGGACATTAAATTTATATCACCCGATATCAGAAAAATTAAGCAATATCACGAGTTTATATACTTCTCTATGATCGCTTTAAATGAACGCTTTATTCAAAACAAAGCTGCGGGTTTAATTAAAGCTAATTTCCCCCTCTTTAACTCTTCCGGTAATATAAATGCCGCAGGTAAAATACTCGTCAATCATTTCGGCTATGATTTCAAAAAATCCTAACACCCAAAAAAAGATAGTTAATAGAGCGCTTCTGGGTACACCAGAAACCAAACCGGGTAGTCTATTATCAACCGTTAAAGTAGCTCTCAAAAAACGTTCAGATATTCTAGTCTTAGCCAATAAACATCAAACACCTTTTTATATATTTGACCAAAAGGAAGCTGAGCGAAGTATTAATGAATTTAAGCAAGCGTTCGAAAAATATCTACCAAAATCTGAAATATATTACGCCGTCAAAACGAATGATCACGATCTATTATTGAGGGAAGTAGTCAAAGGTGGTCTCGGTTTCGATGTCTCAAGTGGTAGAGAGCTCAAACTGGCCCTTAAGTATGGCGCCAACAAAATAGTCTTCTCCGGTCCTGCCAAAAGCGACTTAGAATTAAAGTTGGCTATTGCGCACCGCGATAAAACCATTATCCATTTAGATAGCTTCGAGGAACTGAAACGCTTAGATAGGCTTATAAATAACCAGCAAGTTACTGTTGGCGTTAGAATATCGACGAGTCACCACGGTGCATGGAACAAGTTTGGCATTCCACTCAACAGACTAGCTAATTTCTGGCGAGAGGCAAAACGATATCCGAACATTAAACTATCCGGCCTACAATGTCACATTAGTTTCAATAAATCTGTACGTCCTTATCAAGATATGATTAAAGAAATCTCTGAGTACCTACGTCATAATTTCAAGAAAGAGGAGTTGGCAGAGATCAGCTTCTTTGATTTCGGAGGCGGTTTCTCTCCCTCTTTATTGGAGGCCGAATACCCCTGGATTACCTATCAAGGACGTATTATTCAAGCCGCTAGCGAGTATTACAATCTAAAGCCGAGCTTCAAGCATAAGTACTATCCAGTGAGATCGATAACCCCAGATAAATTTGCTCTGGGGATTACTAATGCTTGCAAGAAATATCTTAAACCGCTAATTAAATGTGTTTATATGTGTGAACCTGGACGCATCATCGCGGAGCGCTCCATGCATATAGCCCTGCGTCTACTAGACCTAAAGGATAACAAGTTTGGCATTGCCGATGGGGCAACCAATCTCATCGGCGTTTGGGAAAAATACGAAGACTACTATTCACCTGTTATTAATCTAACCCATCCCAGTCTCAAAGAAAGAAAATTCACTTTGTACGGAAATCTATGCACCCCTTACGACATATGGGGATACTACTGTTATGCTGACAAAATCGTCCAGGGAGATGTAATGTTAATCCCCTTCCAAGGCGCATACACATATGCCCTCGCTAGCGATTTTATTAAACCCATAGCCCCAACCTACAAGATATAGACTACAAACTAAGCTAAGTTGAGGTAGTCCCAAGTATGTAACCGATCGCTATCTATCGGCCATTTTGCACCGATATCAGTACGGTAAATCATGTTGGGAATAATAATGTTCTGTACCCGGTTATATACTAATCGCCTTGCCTCATCTACAGTTGTTCCACTTGCCGTAACTATCAGCACTACACCCGAATTTCCAGCCACTCTCCAGGTGCCATTATCGTTTCTCACATCCTCAATGTGAATTCCCTCCCTCATAGCCGGGTTTTTAAAAGAAACAGCGAGATCTTTGTATCTTTGGACAATCTCTGCGCTTTTGTCTCCGGCAAAATAGGACGGCACGAGTATGCGTATCCCCACCTGGAACCCACGTTTCGTTTTCAAACGAAAGTCTTCGCCCGACACCATGCGGTATAACCATTCTCCCGTCTGGGTAGTAATACCCTCTAGTTGAATTGAGGTTGTGGGATAACCAAAACGCGATGTGAGCTCCAACGGATAAATGCCTCTGTGATTTACAATACAGTTAATATCAATATAGCCCACGTAACCAGCCTCACGAATGGACGGTAACATTTTAAATAAGGTTGCTTTAAAAAGAACATTGGGTTCGCTCCAATACATGAGCGTTCCCATCTCTCCGGCAAAGGGACCGATATCCCCGGGGAACACCCTCTTGTGTTCAAAATTAACGTTGATGGGATAGATAAAATCATGACCGTTAAAGAAGGCGCCCACAGCCACCTCAACACCAGCGATATATTTCTGCAAAAGGAAAACTGGAGTATGCTTCTGCCAAACGGTTTTGTTTTGCTCAAGAAGTTCGAGAATATCTTTACCATCTTCCTCTTGTCCCAAAAAAAGCATTCCCTTACCAGTAGAGGGGGTATTGCCGCTTGGTTTAAAGACGTATCTGCTTGGATTCTCTCGCACAAACTTGATAGCTTCATCATAGTTAGAGAATTGCCAACTGGGTAAGATATTGATGCCATGGCGTTTTAGTTCAGACTGGCCAAATTCTCTATCTATCTCAAGTTTGTCGGTATATTCCGATCCCCCAATTACTAACTTACCCTTACGTCTTAAACCGTCGGCAAGAGTTCCAAATTCTACATCATCGAAAACGATCACATCTGCCCAATCTACAAACGGTTTCCAATCATTCACCCTCTCAAAAAACCCTTCATACACTCCAATATCCCCGGGTGTTTTAATATAAGATTTGACTTCGTGTCCTTCCCTAACTAAAGTCCAAGCCAAATCACCACTTAGGCTTTCTAGCGACACAAAAAGGAATTTTTTCTTGGGAAAGGGAATATCGTTGCCGTTCATTTATTTCATTCCAACCACAGTAGCAAACCTTCCCTCATTCTCTCCCGTACGCACCGAGCGGTAGTGGGAGAAATATTTGTCTGACGTGAAAGTATCGATACTGCTCATATAAATATTATCTTCTTTTATTTTCATATCAAGTAGTTGCCTCCGATTATACCCGATAACGTCGACCCAAAATTTTCCATCTTCCCTTTTCTCGGCAAAATCACGCCATTCGTTTTCGCCCTCCTTGAAGAAATCTAATCTATACGAATCCTTTCTGATGCTCGGTCCACCATGAGCCAGAATATCGACTGGATTAACTCCCCACATTTCCATCATCTTCCTTATCGTTTTCTGAACTAATTTCAAGTTGGTTGTAAGGCGCCCAAGATGGACCAGGGCCAAAACCCTTTTTACTGGATCGTAGAGCACCATTGGCATACAATCTGCAACCAGAAGAAAAAGATATATACCCTGCCCGGCCGTCATTAGGGCATCGGCCTCTATTCCCGCCTTGTCGCATCTATCTATAGCCTTCCCCAGATTGTTTTGTCCAACAATTGTGATCCCCTCACCTTGATTTAAATTTGTCATGACACAATCACTGAGGGTCAGGTTATTTTTTCTCAAGAACTTTATCCTGTTGCGGATAACCTCATTTTCTGAACCCCATTTACAGGACAAGTTACCGTCTTCTTTATTAGATAAGGAATAGAGTAAGTCGTCATGGATAAAATCTTCGCTCATCATTGTACTATCTCCACCTCATCCTCAAGCTCAATATCAAACATATCCTTTACGGCCTTCACTATTTTATTCCTAAATACAATTACATCCGCAGCAGATCTAGCATTTTGATTAACCAAAACTAGGTTTTGCCTAGGCCACGTAGCCATGCCCGTTTCTTTATCCTCATATGAAGAAAATCCCGCAAGTTCTACTAATCTTGCCGCCGCAATCTTCACTTTCCCATCTGACAAAAACCATCGTGGGGGTTGGGGCCAACCCTTTGGCGCTTCATTGAGTGATGGAACTCTCTCGGCTATATTATTAAACTTTTTCATTGAAACCACCGGATTACGAAAAAAAGATCCCGTATTAGCTATTTTGTTTGGATCGGGAAGTTTATACGTCCGAATGGCAATTACCGCTTTCCTTATTTCATTCGGAGAATACTCTTTTACTCCGTGTTCCTTAAAATATTGTTCTACGTCTTTGTAAAAAGGAGGTTTCATCCAAGTGTGACCCAAACGGAAGGTTACATCCAAAACCACATATCTTCCCTTATCCTCTTTTTCAAAACGGCTAATGCGATACCCGAATTTACAATCCTGATTCTCAAAAATAACACCCTCCTCCTTTTTGGTGTCATATGCGGTAAGTTCAAGTATGGTTTCTGACACCTCCTGGCCGTAGCAGCCAATGTTGTGGATGGGCGCTGCGCCGACCAACCCTGGGACAATGGACATTGCTTCTATTCCAGACAGACCCATCTCGACCGACCTTGAGACTACATTATCCCAAACCTCACCGGCGCCAACTTTAATAAAAACGTGCTTTTTGGTTTCTCTTAAAACTTTAAAGCCCTTTACCCTACAAGCGATCACAAGACCCCCATACCCGCTATCCAAGAAAACCACATTGGATCCTCCTCCAACCACAAACACAGGCAAGCTTTTCTTTTTCGCAAAATCCAATGCTTCTACCAACTCTTCCTGCGTGGATACCGCAGTTAAATATCGTGCAGGACCGCCTACCCTCATGGTGGAGTAATCTTTGAGGGCAACGTTTTCTTTGATATCTAAAGCCATCTGAAGAAATATCAGAACCTCCAAAGTGGACCTTAGAGACTCTGATATGGAGCGACTGGTGAACTCCTAAGCCTATGTGTTGAGTGAGTGTCCCAATTGCCGCTCCGCTTAGATTCTATCCTGCAAAGACTATAAATTTCAACTAGCGACGACGCCCCAGAACATTTGCTCCCCAGAATCAAATTCCCTAGCGTTCACCAAATGAATAAATTCTTCCCCGCTTGAATCAACCGAATTGTATTCTCCAAAGGAACCCTTCAAACCATTCATGATCTCCCTAGCTTGAAATACGGAAGGCGCAGAGGCCGCTATGCGGAAATTCACCGCCGTCTTTCCTCTCCTTTTTTTGCCAAACACGAACTGTACTACCGCCCCCTCACCCACTTCATTTACTACCGAGAAGTCAATTTTCTCAAGCGAGACTTGAGGCCAGAACTCGCTATCTTTAAAATATGCTCCCAAATGTTCTCCACCTGAATGAAAGAGGTGATAGTCTTTAACTTCGCTTAGTCCTTTAACTGATAATAAACTTTTCGCTTTGTGTCTTGGCACGATGAGGTAATAGACTTTCTCTTTGCCCAGATGCTGGATAGCCACCTCTAGGGTAAAGGGGGGCTTGATGGCTCTTATGAAAACCTCCATGTTTGTCCCTATTTCTTTAGGATCAATTTTCAAAACACTAAGGTCTCTACGGTCAAGAAAAGTTTTATGTTTCAAAATAACAAACATTTTGTACAAACCCAAAGTGGCGAGCACGAGTAATGCTCCGGCAGATAAACTATATATTGGATTGTCCAATAGAATCATTCCTCCTCAATTATAACCTTCACATTAAAGACACAAGATGTTTATCGTTAGTTTACTCTCTCCTTTGCGAGTATGGTTACTAAAGAATCTGCTACCTCCACATCCTCAGGATAGCCTATAGGATGCCAGAACTTAGCCCTAATAACCTTTATTTTGCGCTTGAGAGCCCAGTCTCCTATCTGCAAAGCCAAGTTGAATTCTCCATTGGGTAACTGTACCCTCGGGATATCAAAGATCTCTTTATTTAGCAGATACACTCCAATGTTTACCAAATGGGATGGCGGATCTAAACGTTTTTCGAGAATGCCAGCTAGATATCCATCGTGATCTACCAAACATACTCCGAACTTCTCCGGTTGACTTGATTCTTTCGCCAAAACCACTGGGCTCTCTAACTTGACCAGGGCGTCCAGATCATCTTGACGATATAGATCGTCTCCAGACATAAAAAGAAAATCTCCGTCTTTAATCTTAGGCCTTGCGACATCCAAGGCGTGCGCCGTCCCCAAAGGAGTCGCCTGTTCTACATACTTGATGGGTATCCCATTAAAAGAATCTCCAAAATATTTAATTATTTTCTCCTTTTGGTATCCGACAACTATGATTACTTCCTCAATAACCTTCGGCAAAATTTCTAAGGTGTATTCAAGAATAGGTTTACCTTTCACCCTTATCATCGGTTTGGGCAAATCGCTAGTAAGAGGCCTCAACCTCCTTCCTTCACCAGCCGCGAGAATAACTGCTTGCATTGTTTAAATCGAAATGATATTAACTACTTTCTGTTTAGATCTCAAGCCCGAAATAATCTCCACCCTGCTCCTTGAAACACCAAAGTAACCGGAAATCACTTTAATTAATTCCTCATTCGCCCTTCCTCTCTCTGGAACAGAATGTAAATATACCTTGTACGAGGAACCATCTTTCTGCTCTACGCGTGCTTTACTTGAGCCTGTGTGCACTTCGACATTTATCTTCATCGCTTAAAACAGCTTTTTAATATATCTAGGTTGCGTTTATCCGGCCCCATGCCATCAAAGCCTGGAACCTCCAGAATCCAAGAGGCATGCCTCAACCTTTTTTCCTTGGCCAAGTTCTTAAATCCACTAAGTCCTATCTCCCCTTTTCCAAGATTCTCGTGCCTATCACTCCCCGATCCGAACTTTGTTTTTGAGTCATTGACATGAAGAGCAACTAAATTCTCCATCCCTATACTCCTATCCCACTCATCGAAAAACTCCTTTACCCTAGATGATGTAAAGTCGAGCATGCCAGATTCAAAAGCATGAGCTGTATCGAGGCACATGCCCACTCTTTTTGAGCCCATTTTTTGATACAAATCTACTAGCTCCCCCGGTGTGGAACCAATCTTTCCCCCACCACCGGAGGCGTTTTCCATAACCAGCTTCGCGGAACCGCTTACTCTACTCAACACCTCCGTCATTCCTTTCACAATTTGTTCCCTAACCTTCCTTATATTCTTTTCTCGGGAAGAACCTATATGGAAGATTAAACCATCTGCCCCCAGGGCGCGGGCAATTTCAAGATGCAAAGCTAAATTATCAATAGACTTTTGGTAAAGTTCTCCGCTACCAGCCAAATTAACCAGATAAGCTGCGTGCAGATAGACGCTCTTAACCTCGCTGTTTTCAAGAGCCTTTCTGTATTTTTGGATATCCTGCAGGGAGGGCACGCCTGCCTTCCACTGACGCGGTGAAGCTCCGAATATTTGAATGGTGTTGGCCTCTAACTCCCTGGCTCTTTCTATAGCTTTGTGGTGTCCGCCCGCGGCAGATACGTGTGCTCCAAGATACGGTCTCACTTTTTGGTTTTCTTTTTGGGAGGCTCCTTCTTGTCCTCTTCTTTGTCTCTTCCAATCTTGGGAATACTTGGCATCTTGATGTGGATGATTTTTCTCTTGGGATTTTTGCTTATATAGAAAAGGTAAAAAGCTGGCAACAGCCCGGCGCTGTTTATAAGAATCAAAAGGACAAACCAGAATACATCCCTATTGCGGGCTGCCCTCCACAGGGCAAGACTTTTCCAGATCAAATCCCAAACCTGCACCAGGACCAATAGCGCAAACTGCTCGTCGCTGAGGCCTCCGATTATTTGTTCTCCAAAGATGTCCATACTTTTATTGTGCCACAAAGCCCTATTCCACAGAAATCCTTGCAAGAAAAGCATCTCGGCCCCAAGATGATAACGGCTTCAAATACATATGCGGTTTTTACATCCCGGAGATGAAAGCAAAGAGTTAACTTACGAAGATGCGTTTTTAGTACCTCAGTATTCTGAGGTACGTTCACGTATGGATGTCGATATTACCCCTCCCGATAGAACTGGAGCGACTATTCCCATAGTGGTGGCCAATATGACTTCCACCGCTGGCAAAAGAATGGCTGAGACTGTCACTAGACGCGGAGGTCTCGTGATGCTGACTCAAGACACTCCCCTTGAAAAAATCAAGGAGATTATCGAATACATGAAAACCCGGCATCCTGTATTTGAAACCCCCGTAGTGCTTGAAGAATCTGAATCTATTCAAACGGCCTTGAATCTAATCCACAAACGTTCCCACGGAGGAATTGTGATTGTGGATAAAGACAACAAACCCGTTGGTATCTTCACCGAAACAGACGCCAAGGGGAAAGATCGCTTCACTCCTCTTCGAAGTGTCATGACAACTAATATCATTTCTTCCGGAGAAAACACCACCCCGGAAGAGGCTTTTGACAAGCTATACCAAAGTCATGTCTCCATTTTACCTATCATTAAAGACTCGGGTGAACTCGTGGGCGTTATGACTAAAAAAGGAGCCGTGCGTTCCAAGATCTACAAACCCGCCCTCAATCCTCAAAGAAAATTTGTTACGGCGGTGGCAATGGGGATAAGCAATGGTACAAAAGAGCGCGCCACAGCCTTAATGGATATGGGCGTAGACATTCTTATGGTAGATACCGCCCATGGACACTCCAAGAGATTGATGGACGCCGTGAGGGCCGTACGCCAGACTATCGGAAAAGATAAAATCCTCTATGCCGGGACCGTTGTTACAGCCAAGGGTGTTGAAGATCTGTTGAATGCGGGCGCAGATATCATAAAAGTTGGCATAGGCTCAGGAGGAAGCTGCACCACGAGAGTTAGAACCGGAAACGGCAGACCTCAACTTTCCGCCACTATTGAATGTGCCAGGCAGGCGAGAAAAATGGGGGCGCATATCTGGGCCGACGGCGGAATTCGACAGCCCAGGGACTTAGCCCTAGCTATTGCCGCAGGAGCGGCCAGCACAATGCTTGGCACTATACTAGTTGGTACCCATGAGAGCCCCGGAGATACTCAAAGAGATGAGGATGACAATTTGTATAAGGTTAATTTTGGCATGGCTTCCAATAAGGCAGTCAGGGAAAGATTTAAACATCAAAACCCTTTTGACTTAGCTATGCGTCAATACTTTGAGGAAGGAATTAATGAAGGAAAGATATACTTGAAAGAGGGTGTGACTGGCGTAGAGGATATAATTGATTACTTAATGGCGGGGTTAAGAAGCGCCATGAGTTACGCTGGAGCGAATAACCTTAACGAATTTCACAATAAGGCTATTGTTGGAATCCAAACTAGCGCGGCTTCCAAAGAAGGCGAGGCGCTTCTCAGGCACTAAGCTTGTCTATCTCTTTGGCGAGCACTACATCTTTTTCCGTAATACTACCGGCAGAGTGAGTAGTTAACACTATTTTCACCTTTTTATACTCAAATAAATGTATGTCCGGATGGTGATCTTGCTTTTCCGCTAAACCCCCCACATTATTTACAAACCTCATGGCTTCCTTGAAATCCCTAAAGACAAAGATTCTCGCAATGGCTTTACCTTCTACCACCTTCCAATTTTTCAAATTAGATAGCACCTTCTTTTCTTAAAATTGCCGTTTTCTTGTTTGTGCCATGAGCGTACCCACCCACCGTACCGTCTGATTTAATAACCCTATGGCAGGGAACTTTTGGATTCTCATTTTTATTCATGATGTTCCCTACCGCCCTATATGCACGAGGACTCCCCGCAAGAATGGCCACTTGCTTGTAGTTTAGAGTTTTCCCCTTGGGGATCCCCGCTACAATTTTTAATACTCTTGCCTTAAATCCTATTTCCATAAAATCATTATATCTAAAAAACAAACGGGGCTCAGCTTACGCCTCGCCCCCTTTGGTAATCGCCTCCTCGATTACATTGGTACCACGACAACCTCTGCCCCATCTTCAAGATGGGACGACACCCTCGGAACACCCAAAAGCATCTCCTGCATCAGGCTCGCCGGAATATCACTTCCGGTAATTGGGCTCTCACTGGGAGTGTTATACACACCCTCCCAGACAAGCTCCCTCTCCCACTCCATAACCCTGATCTGATCCCCCTCGAACCACCAAGCGACTACATACTTGAACTGCGCCTGCTGGATCTTCTGAGGCAGAGTTCTTGGAGTCGTCCGGAGATCGACCTCGGCGAGATATTCCACGAGATGTCTCGCGAAATCCTCTCGGATCAACCGATACTTCCAGGCCCTCTCCCACCGCCGGGCATGCTCGCGGCAAACCGCAGTGGCGAGAGTGAGAACCTCCTCTTGGTAGTAGGGATCTACCTCGGAGATCTCTTTGTTGGGGAGGGTTATCTCCCCCCCTGGATATGAAATCTGCGCCCAACGCCCCCTTACGGAGTAGTCGGACACGTAAACTCTACGAGACACGGCTCCTCCTTAGTCGAGCTTCTATGTTAATGCCACAAAAAAATAGATTTGTCTAGACTACAGCCCTCCGTGATTATGCTCATGGGCCTGCTGTACTGCCCGATCGTGGATCTTTACTATTCGATCCTTTATTTCATATGGGTTAGGAATTTCGTTGATGTGGAATTGGTGATGCATACCGGCGGTTTCTATATGGAGATCCCCAAAACCCATAAGGGTGGGGATTATCCCTTTCACCTCGACCGTAAGGTCCTGGACTCTATCCATGCGAAATTCTGAAACATCTCTACTAAATAGACTAAACTGTTCAATATCTACGATACGCTGATCTGTGATTATCCAAACATCCAAATAATAGTTAGTCCAAACTACAAAAAACAACGACCAAAGTATAGCTAACCAACCAGAGCATAGGGCCAATATAGGCAATACAAAATTTTCACTCAAACCAAAGTAACCAAATCCTCCCAAAAGAAACAGGGGCACTAAGGCCATGAGCACAATTACACTCGACTCCCTGGCTAACACGTACCAGTGCCTTCTAATCTCAAAAATTATGTGTTCCCCCTCCTTAAGAACCATATAATAAAATACTTATTGCCATCGTGCCCATGAGTGCTATAAGCACTACGGTATAGGCTCTAAAAAATCGCATGCTCTTATGGGCGTCTATTGCATATTCCTTCCAGTGGTATGAAAGGGTTATTGTAATGACAGACGCGAAAACACCAACGAGGGCAAAAACAATCCATAGGACACCGGGGCTCAGAAATTCAATAAATACTCCCATTGCTTAGATTCTACCACCATCAAGAATGGCGCACTACAATAACATCCCCATCTTGCACCTCGTACCCCTTTCCCTCCGTCCGGATCCAGCCCTTATCCCGAGCCTGATTCCAACCGCCAGCCTCCAAAAGTTTCTCTGTACTAATCGTCTCTGCCCGAATAAATTTACTCTCAAAATCTGTATGGATTTCTCCCGAGGCCTGCGGAGCAAAACTGCCTCTTTTAGTTGTCCAGCCTCTAGTTTCATCCGTGCCAGTCGTGAAAAAAGTGATTAGATCAAGTGTTTTGTAGGTCTGCTGAATAAGGTTATCGAGGGGCACATTTTGAGATAAATCAGCTGTAATATATGCGAATCCCGACTCTTTTATCTTTGCTACCAGATCCTCTGTTACTTCGCCCTCCAAGCCATTTAATAGAAATATCTGAGGCTTAGCAGTTAAAAGCCCGAGTTCCCTAACGCAAGGAGTATCTACAACCTCTTCTCCTAAAGTAATAGCTAGTTCTCCCTTTTCTAAAACATCTCTTACGCTTTCTAAGGCCTTTACCTCCTCTTGCTTCTTTTTGTCTCCTGCTTTGGCATCTTTCACCCCTTTGTCTATACGTTTTTGCATAGTATCCAAATCCTTTAACATAAGTTCGGTATTGATAGTCTCTATGTCTCGCAGTGGGTCTACTGATCCATCAACGTGAATAATCTCACTTGATTTGAAGATTCTTACAACATGCACAATCACCCTTACCTCACGAATATGAGAGAGAAATTGATTTCCCAAACCCTCTCCTTCGTTGGCGCCCTTTACCAAACCCGCGATGTCGTAAAACTCAACGACGGCCGGAACTTTCTTCTCTGACGCAGCCATCTTCGCCAGTGCATCCAATCTCGGATCGGGGACACTCACCACTCCCACATTTGGATCAATGGTTGCAAATGGGTAATTGGCTATATTGACTTCCACTTTTGTTAAGGCTTTGAAAAGGGTGGATTTGCCAACATTGGGCAATCCCACTATGCCGATTGATAATTTACTCATTTACGAATAAAAGCTTTGGCTCTGACTTCTTTGTGATATTTAATAGCAAATCTGTGAGCCTCATCTCTTAATTGAATCAATGTTTCTTCCTTTATCCCCCGGGGAACTCTTCCTACAAACTCATTCTTCTTCCTCGTAGGGCCTTTTGCAATACCCACAACTGGAATTCTAAGACTGGCCTCCGCTATCACTGATCTGGCAACATTAACCTGCCCTTTACCCCCATCCACAAGCACTAATGCGGGCAACGACCAGCCGCCAGTAGGCGAGATGTGGGAAAAACGTCTAGAGAGCATTTCCCCTAGCATGCCTACGTCATCACTCTGGTGAATGGTACGAATCTTGAATTTTCTGTATTCATCCTTTGCCAATCTTCCGTCTATCGAAACGACCATCGCCCCCACCGAGCTGGTCCCAGAAATGTTGGATATATCATATCCTTCAATGCGCACCCTATTGCCCGATCCCATATATATATCGTTCCTAGAAATCAGAGCCACGTCCTGGATATGTCCCAGAGCAAAAAGTTGTTTTTTCAATCTCCCCGCTTCTTCAAAGTAGAGCGCTTTTGCTGCCTTTTCCATATCCCTTTCCAACCCCCTTATTAATTTATCCCTTTTGCCTTGCAAGAAAAGTTTTAAATTGCGGATATTCTTCCAATATTGCCTCTTACTTATGGCGCCAGTACAGATTCCCGGGCAAAGGCCAATTTGCGCGTTAAAGCATAGCCTTTTATAAGAACCTATTTTATTTGCTTCGTGGGTACTATACGGAAAGATCTTACGCAAAATATTCAAGGCAGAACGTACGTCCGAAGCCTTAGTGAAGGGGCCAAAACGCTCTCCGCCCGGATCCTCC
>CAYIAN010000002.1:7989-28864 GCA_964361435.1 uncultured Candidatus Saccharibacteria bacterium | reverse complement strand
ATTGTATCGAAGAACAGACTGTTCTGAAGTAGGTATGCGATGAGAAGTCCTAGCAACGCAGCCCAATGTGAGGAGGGTAGCTGGTTTTCGCGCCGAGCTTTGATCAGGTGGAAAAACAAAAAATAAAGAAGAGTAAGGTATGCCATTAATCCGACAACTCCTCCGCTAACGGCCACTTCAAGGTATGCGTTATGAGGTTTATCTGAGTTTGATTCACCTCCGCCTCCGTATTCATCGGTGATTAACAGTGGATCGAAGTATTTATAAAAAGGCGCAAAATAGTTTTCAGGACCCCACCCAAGCAAAGGACGCTCTGCGATTCCCTTAAAAGAACTCTCCCAGAAAATAAAGCGTGGCCCAAGATCTTTACTTTGAGGTAATGTGGCATATATCGATCCGGGGATAGATAGGGTGATGATAAATACGCCAACAAGAACCGTCAGAGCAATCAACCCGGTGCGCCCGGCGTAGCGAATATGTCTTTTAGGAGATAGGGCTACGGATGTTAGCCCATAGACTAGTAGGCCTATCCACAAAGATCCACTAGCAGCACGGGCACTACCCAAAATCCCAGAAGGATTCTGAAAAATTTGTTGTACCCCTCCAAAGTTAAATAAAATAGGGCAGAAAAGAATTAGACCAGCCGCTGTTGTGAGCACCACCCTCCGTATTTTTGTTGCCCTGGGCAACAGGAGTAGGGCAAAGAAGAAAGCAAAAAGGAGGTAGGCTCCCGCATAGGATGAGTTGCCGATAAGGGAACCACCAAGCGGATTTACTGGGAGAATATTAATCCCTAATTGGGGTAAATAACCTATGCCAGCAACGGTAGCACCAGAGTAAACAACTGCGGATAGTATTTTTTCCCATGTCCGATCATCTATTACGGTGGACACAAGTATTACTACAAACATACCCACGTGATAGAGCAGTACAAGACCCGACATGCGAGAAATGGTTGACCCAAACGATATCTCCGGATTTACGCCAAATATTCCGGATAAGGTATAGAAAAGTAGAAATATGCCTCCGCTTATCAGAATAGGGTGGCGGGGTGGGAGGTACTTTTTTTGGATCAGAACCAAACAAAGCCACAGAGCAGCGGTGATTTCTACCAAGAAATAAAAAAGAAATGTTTTTCCTTGAGTAAATGGAAACACAAACTGTCTTGTAAAAAAAAGAGGTATCGTGAATACGGTAGATATCAACAGGAAATGAATAATTCTAATCAGAAACGGCTTACTACTCATATCTCAGGCTGTTGTCAGATTCCCCAATAGATTATCACATATCTTGAGGCGGGGTAACGCCTAACTTGTCCGATAAATAGTTTTCTTGGTATATATAACAAGGAAGACAAAGGAATTTTGGGCCCCACGTCGATGAACACGCTTGGGCTCAGAGAAAATACGATTATGCAAAACATACTGGGGACACATAAGTTACTCAGACTTTCCCTTATAGCTCTGGCATTTACTCCTCTTGTGGTTACTTCAGCCACAATGTATCCATTCATTTTTGGCAAAGTTAGTTTTATTAGACTGGTCACAGCCACTTTTATTGTTTTATTTAGCGTGTATTTATGGAAGATGCAAAGGGGTGATGCGATAGGCAAGATAGATTTTCGTAAACTAAAGAATCCTATATTTATAACGTTTCTAGGCTTCGTATTTCTAAACCTCTTGGGTGTTTTCTTTGCCCCCAATCCGTACGTGGCGTTCTTTGGGAACATCGAAAGGGGAGAGGGGTTCTTAATCTTGCTTTACATGCTGATTTTTTTAGCAGGCACCATACTTTTCTTTGAGAAGAAAGAGTGGACTATATTCTTTAAACTAGTACTCATTGTAGGCGTTGTTATAGCATTCGATATCATCACTCAATATCTTGTTGGACGAGACTACCGTCCAGACGGTATTTTTTTGGGAAACCCCATATTTGTTTCAACCTATCTTCTATTTGGTATATTCAGCGCATTGTTGGTAAGGGTTTTGGACAAAAGTAAATTGTGGAAAATCATAGGATACGGATCTATTCCACTGTTTTTCCTCACTATACTTATCACGCGCACGAGAGGCGTCTTCGTGGGGTTGGTGGTATCTGTGGTGATCATCGCCCTTGCACTTCTTTTCAAGTCAGATATTGAGAGGATTCGATTGTTTCGCAAGGAGATTAGCTTGAGGCGATTAGGACTATTAGCCCTGATGTCTATAGTAATTTTCTCGAGCATTTTTGTTGTTACGCGCTCTTACCCCATATGGCAAGCAATTCCAGGGTTAGATAGATTGGCCCAAATTTCTACTCAAGACTTGAGTACCCAAACTAGGCTTATTAATATAGGTCCAAGCTTAAGAGCAGTTAACCCAGTAGAAGCCGGGTTGGGCAGAGCCTTAATGGGTTGGGGTCCGGACAATTTCAATATTGCATATGAGAAGTTTTACAACCCCCATATTCAGAAGTACGAACTTGAGTGGTTCGATAGGGCCCACAATAAACTTTTGGACGTGTTGGTGATGAATGGTATTTTGGGGTTGGGAGCGTATCTGATGCTGTGGTTTTATGTTTTTCAGTATGGCTTTGTGAGGAGAAAACTGGGAGAGGGGAAAAACATCGAGTTTCTAGGGAACACAAGCTATCAGCTTCCCGTGTTGCTTATTACCACAGCTTACTTTGTGCAAAATTTATTCGTTTTTGATCAAATATCAACCTACATCCCGTTTTTCGCACTCCTTGGGTTTATTGCCCATGGATACAATGAGGGGAATTCAAATCAGGGTTTAAGCGGAGAGAGGAACGTGGTTACTACTCTCTATGCGAGCATATCCAGCCTCTTAGCCCTCCTCTTGGTATATGGATTCATATGGCTGTCTGCGATTCCATATCATCAGATGGATGTATTTCGCAGAGGACAAATATTGGTCAATCAAGGACAAACACTTCTATTGAATCCAGCCTACATAGAGGAGAATCTAGATAAGATCACGCGACCCATAAACTATGTCCAAGCTGAACTACGTGAACGCATGCTTTCCCTAAAATTAGATCCCGCCAGCAAGCAAGATTTAACCAATCTCTCCTTAAAAATCTTGGCACTTGAAGAAGAAACAGCTCCGATATCTAGTGGACGACCTAAAACATATTCATCCATCGGATTTATGTATAACAAGTTAGGGAAGACATATGGGCTACAGGAGTTATTTTCATCGGCAGAAAAGAATTTTAAAAAATCTTTAGAACTTGCCCCGGGAAGACAAGAAACAATGTTTCACTACGCGAACAATTTAGTTAACCAGGGGAGAATAGAAGAAGCGATAAGTGTAGCAGACAATATCGTAGCCATTGAACCCAATGGACTACGGGCCAAAATATATTGGATTACTATTGTTGCCCCAGGCGACTGGGATGACCAGTATCAGTCCATAGACGCACTCATTAAATATTATGATGAAGCAAATGCTGCATCATTGGAACATAACCAGCCCAAAGTGGAAGTGGTGACTAAATTCATTACGGAACTATCTATGATTAGGATCAGCTACAACAATTATCTGGGTTACTTTTTCCAAGCAAAAGACAGCGCATCTTTCTTGAAAACCATGAGGCAGGCAAAAAGACTGGAAGAGACAATCAGGGACATCTCTCAGGATATGGTTTCCTTGGGAATCCTAAGCAATTCCCTAGAGGATGGGGTAGAGAATATCGAAAGCGGCATTAGGGCTTTTGTAACCGAGGGTTGGGACGCCATCAGCTTCTAACGCCCAGAACTTGATGTTTTATGGTGCATCTTCTATAACTAACTTTGAAATATAGATGAAAGTAATTACCTTCTTAGGAACACGGCCCGAAATCGTCAAAATGAGCTTGGTAATCCAGAAACTGGATGCTTTTGACGGCATAGAGCATGTTTTGGTCCACACCGGGCAGAACTGGGATCCTAAATTGAAAGACGTATTTTTCGAAGAATTGGGGGTAAGAGAACCCGATTACTACTTGAATGTTAAAGCCGACACCATGGGCAAACAGATAGCTAATATTATTGAACGTAGCGAAGAGGTTTTAGTAAAGGAAAAGCCTGATGTTTACCTTGTTCTGGGAGATACCAATAGTGCTCTTTCTGCGGTGGTGGCGGCGCGTATGGGTATCCCAGTGTTACACATGGAAGCGGGGAACAGATCTTTTGATCAGCGCGTTCCAGAAGAGCTGAACCGCAAAATGATAGATCATATTAGTACTTGGAATTTCCCGTACAGATCTCAGCCCAGGGAAAATCTGCTCAGGGAAGGGATTAATCCAGCCAAGATTTTTGTAAGCGGAGATCCATATATTGAGGTTTTAAAACATCATTTAGATAGAGTCAGTAAAAATGACGTTGTCTCCAGATTGGGATTAAAACCAAAAGAATATTTTTTGGCCACAACACACAGGGAAGAGAACGTGGACGATCCGGTGTCGCTTAGGAACATTGTGGAGGGAATGATATTGGTGGCTAATAAGTACAAGAAAAAGATTATTTGGAGCCTGCACCCCAGAACACCGAAGAAATTGGAGGCACTTAACATTAAATTGCCTTCCAACATAGAGGTAATGGAACCGCTAGGCTTCTTAGATTTTGTGGCCCTAGAAAAAAACGCACTATGCATCATTAGCGATAGCGGGACTGCTTTGCAGGAGGGAGCAGTTCTACGAGTGCCCAATGTGGTTATCAGAAAGGCCATAGAGCGTCCTGAGGTTTTTGAAGCTGGTGCTACAGTGATATCAGGAACTGATGCTCCGGAGGATATCCAAAGGGGAGTGGACGCTGCCCTGCAGAGCACTATTAACTGGCTTTCCCCTTATGAAAATGAAGGTAGTGTATCTGATAGAATGGTCAACTTTATTGTGTCGTACAAGCAAAAGTTGTATTAAGAAATTATGAAAGTTTTGATTACAGGCATTACGGGAACTTTGGGACATGCTCTAGCAGAACGTTTTCACGATGAATGGGATATTGTTGGTTTTTCTAGGGATGAGCTGAAGCAGGCTCATATGGAACGCAAATACCCCGATATCAAATTGGTTATCGGCGATGTGCGTGATTATCACGCGGTTTATAAGGCGATGAAGGGGGTAGACGCGGTGATTCATGCAGCTGCGATGAAAAGAATCGAGGTGTGCGAAAAACACCCCATAGAGGCCTTTAAAACTAATGTGCATGGAACCGAGAATGTGGCTGAAGCTGCTTACCACCATGGGGTAGAGAAGGCCGTGGTTATCGGCAGCGACAAGGGGGTAGAGCCAGTAAACGCTTATGGCATGAGCAAAGCCATGCAAGAGAAGATATTTGTTAGCTATGGATATAACGCAGTGCGGTACGGAAATGTGTTCGGGAGTAGGGGAAGTGTGGTACCCCTATTTATGGAGTTAGCAAAGGAGGGAAAACCACTAACGGTGACAGATCCAGAAATGACTAGATTTATGTTGCCCATAGACGATGCGGTAGAGCTGATCATTAAGGCTCTACACAGCCCCATGCGGGGGGATATATATATCAAAAAATCACCATCCACCAAATTGGGTGATATTGCAAAGGCGTTTTCTGAAAACATAAAAATAGTGGGGAAAATGACGGGTGAGAAAACTCACGAGATGCTTATATCGTCCAGTGAAACTACGCGCTTGAGGGAGATAGGAGATGGTTTTGTGATTGTAGGCAGAGAGGAAGTTGGGAAGTCTTCAGAAGTAGCGTACACATCGGATAAGGAGAGACTTCTATCTCCAGCAGAAATAAGAGCCTTAGCGGATAAGTACGCCGAGAAATAAGGACATGAAAAAGGTAGTTATATTGGGTGCTACGGGCATGATTGGTAGTGCCATATACGGTGTTTTGAAAAACAAGCACAGTCTTGTTGTTGGCATGAGAAATAGTCGAGATTCTAAACTGATAAATGATGTTTATGGGGGGGTAACTAATCACAAGGTAGTTGAGTTTGATGCTAACCTCATTTATCAAGAATATGTTAAAAGAAATGGGGGAGGTGAGTATTGTCAATCGTTTATTAATCAGATAAAAGACGCTGATTACGTAATCAATGCCGCAGGGATCGTGCCATCCTTTGTTTTAGATAATGAGTCTCTTACATTCTTTCTTAATAGTGCGTTTCCCCATCTTCTAGCAAGAGAATTCGGTGAGAAGTTGATACACATAACTACAGATTGTGTATTTGATGGCGCTGTTGGATCGTATAACGAGAACTCTCCTAAAAACCCAGTAGATTTATATGGTCTCTCTAAGAGCCTAGGAGAACCGTCTGGTTGTTTAGTCTTACGAACTTCTACCATAGGTAGAGAATTAAAGAATTTTAAGGGACTCATAGAGTGGTTATTGCAACAAGAGGATAAAGAGATAAGTGGATTTGCCAATCAGTTTTGGAATGGGATCACATCCAAAGAGTTAGGAAGGGTGTGTGACAAGATAATATCTTCTCCAGACAAATTCCCAAAGACGGGTTTATATCACATATTTTCTACCAAATTATCTAAATACGAGATGCTTCTGAAATTCAAAGACAAATACAACATAAATTGCGTAGTTAACTCTATAGGCGAACCTAGGATAGATAGATCATTATCTACCATACATAATTTTAATAAAACACTCTCTATCCCACCTTTTGATGAAATGTTGGCGGATTTGTAACCTATAAACGAAGTACGGGCGCCCCAGAAGGAACGCCCGTTACTGCACAGAAAAGGCCGCAGTAGCCCTATTACAGATCCATGAGGTCTCCGTAGACCTCGTGGAGGTTGCGGGGACGTCGAGGGGGGTCGGGTGTTACAGATACACCCTGTTCCTGGGGGGAACTTGGTGTCTCACCGGGATCTGTCTGTTCCGCCTGAGTCGTGTTGGAGTGAGTGTCCGGCGTGTCGCCTACCACCATTCCCAACGACTGGTCGCGTGGATCAATCATCTCTTCTCCCTATGGGTTACGTCAATGAAACAGGCCTTGAAAATACCATAGTTGTAGATACTAGTCAAATCGTATATCTATGAGAAATTGAGCTTATGATAAAATAAACAAATGTTGAGGTTTCTAAAAAGACTTTATCAAAAAATATTTTTAGCGTACGAGCGGTATCTGGAGCAGGCCGTGGGAGATAGTAAGACCTTACTAGATTTAGGTTGTGGTTACCCCTCACCGATAAAATCGTTTTCTTCTCGTTTGTACAGTGTGGGCGTAGATTTGTTTGAACCATCAATCATGAAAAGTAGGGCTGAAAAAATTCATAATGAATATAGAAACATAAGCGTTCTCGATGCCGGAGACAAATTTAAAGAGAAATCTTTCGAATGTGTTTTGGCCTCTGACGTCATAGAACACTTAACCAAAGAAGATGGAAAAAAGTTGATTGAGATTATGGAAGAACTGGCAACAAAAAAAGTCATAATATTTACTCCCAATGGGTTTCTGTATCAACCAGCACACAGCGGGAATGATCACCAAAAGCACCTTTCTGGCTGGGATGTAGGGGAGATGAGAAAACGAGGTTATAAAGTTATAGGGATCAATGGGTGGAAACCCCTGCGCAAAGAATTTGCTGAGCTCCGGTTTAAACCAGTATTACTGTGGACCATTATCTCAGATATTACCCAACTCATTGTTAGAAATTTTCCTAAACAAGCATTCGCGATACTTTGCGTAAAGGAACTCCAGTAGATCTAAGCTATGAAAGAACGAAAAAGTCTAATACTTTTCTCGATATGATGGTTTCTATAAAAAGTATCTTGAGCGTTTTTAACTAACCGATCGGCATATCTCTTATTAGTGAGAATGCTCCTTATTGAGGCTTTAAGTGCCTCTATGTTTTCTTCGTCCACCACAGCACCAAAGTCATTCTCTCTGGCATACTCCACTAGGTAGGTAGAGGCTGGGGCGTGTACCAATATGGGTCTACCACTAATGAGATAATCGGTCATTTTTGCTGGGGTTGCTGTGTCTACTATCCCCTGGCTTTTAGTGTTCCACGCAAGTGGTAAAAATAAGATGTCCGCCTGGCTTTGGATTTTAGGCATGTCTTGGGGAGGGGCGACATCTATACTCACCTTATTGGACTCCGAGATCCCTACTTTTTTGAGATAATCTCTGGGGCTGGGAGAATAAATCTTTAACCTTATATCGAGATCATCAATCTCATTCACCGCCTTTACTAAATTTTTCAAACTGCCAATTTGGGGCCAGTACACTGCCCCGGTGAAAAGGATTGTGTATGGAGGTTTGGGATTGAATGGAGTTTGTAACTTTAGATATGGATCTGGGTAGGTTGCGTTGGGTATTACAACTATTTTGTCGGTGATATCTTTGCCGTACCTCTTTTTGTAATAATTAAGGATTCCGTAATTATTCACCATTATTTTTGTTGCTTTCCTGAAAATCTTGAGTTCAAAAATCCGTGCCATAATGCCTCCGGGAAAGGGGAAAATATTGCCTTTATATAAGTCAAACATGCAGACAAAATAAGGCTTCTTCGTAGCTTTGTGTATCAAATAAGTTCCTATAAGAGCTGGTCCATAGTCTGAAAAGCCAAAGAGCGCATCTACGTTCTCGTTATCTACACTTCTCTTGCCCTGGTGAACAATGGAAGATATTTGTTTAAAGATTATTGGTATACCAATTATATTTCTTACAAATTTTACCCTCTTGGCCAAATACTTTAGCCTCATTATTAATGAGCGCGTTATTATGGTTGATCGCTTGTTTTCATTAAAATCGAAGGATTTTTTATCGGCTTTAATGTTGTCGTAAAAAATGTATTTTCCAGGAAGCCAACTTCCTATCTTTGCAGAAACATTATCAATACCAAAGAAACTCGTCAGAATAATGTAAGAATTAACAGGAAGACCTTTTAGTAAGTTATAAATAATTTTAGGTCCACCAGTTATGGTGGGTGGGGCATAAGAAGATACAATTAATACTTTCTTGGGCATTTCGGTTATATTATAACGGAGTAAATGGAAGTTGGAAAAGTAAAAATTGTTTTTGTTATAAACAACTTCTTTATGGGAGGAGTCGAGCGGTTAATGTTAGATATATTATCCGGTTTAGATAAGAGTAAATTTAGCATAGAACTTGTTACTATCCTTGGATTTGGGCCACTGGAAGCGGAGTTTAGGCAGTTGGGAATACCTATCCACTCGGTTGGTTCGCAATTAGGCGCGAAATATACACTACCATTCAAGCTATTCTGGATTGCCCTAGCGCCGATTACCCTTCTTAGGTTGTGGTGGATTGTGTTGAAAATGAGGCCCCATGTTGTAGTGACATCCCTTTACCAAGCGGACTTGTTGGGCATTTTCGCGGCCACGCTAGCAGGAGTTAAAAAGAGAGTAGTTATTCAACATGATGTGGTGTATTTCTCTTGGCTACTCCGCTTATTTAAAAATGTATTTTCTCTTAAGTTGGCGATAACGATAGTGGCCGTATCTGAAACTACTAAAACATTCCTAGTTGAAAGGTGGCAAGTGCCAGAAAATAAAGTGGTTGTAATTAATAGTGGAGTGGATTTTGCAAGTTTTAGCAGGGCATCAAGGAGAGAAGGATTGCTAAAGAGGAATGACCTTCCTATCGTGGGTATGCTGGGGAGGCTTGAGCCGATTAAGGGGCCAGACGTGTTGTTGGGTGCGCTTAGGCTATTAAAGATAAGGTATGGACTTGAGCCTGCAGTTCTAATGGGAGGAAGCGGGGCTATGCAGTCTCAACTGGAACAATATGCGAAGAAACATAACTTAAGTAAGATACAGTTCTTAGGCCAGGTGACGGATAGGTTGGAATTCCTCAAGCAAGTAGACATTTTTGTTGTTCCATCTCTCTCAGAGGGATTTGGTTTGTCTGCCCTCGAGGGCCTTGCAAGCCACAAGGTTGTAATAGCTTCTAATTTAGAAGCTCTGGAAGAGTTTGTGATTCATAATAAAAACGGATTGATTTTCCCTAAAGGAGACTGTGATCAGTTAGCCAGTACGATTGCATTGGTGTTGAAGGATAGCCATAAGAGAGAACTCCTAAGAAAAGGCACTGTGAGTTGGTTAAGAAGTTATGGAGCAAAATTTGATATCAGAGCCACTGTCGAAAGTTACGAAAAGCTTTTGATAGATACGGCAGCTCCTATTGCCCCCTTACAACAAAGACGCTCTTAATGGTTTTGATTAATATAGCCAGGTCTAGTACCAGAGACTGCTTTTTAGCGTAATAGATATCATACTGAAGCTTAATATACTCATCTTTAATTGTGATCCCGTATCCGTAATTGATTTGAGCCCAACCAGTCAGCCCGGGTTTTACCAAATGGCGCATATTATAATATGGAATATTCTTATTCAGTTTTTCCATAAACTCTGGCCTAATCGGCCTTGGGCCCACCAAACTCATTTCACCCTTCAAGATGTTCCACAACTGGGGTAGCTCGTCTAAGTGATAAGTTCTTAGAACTCGCCCTACTTTAGTAACCCTAGCGTCTCCGGATGTGGCATATATCGGTTTATTCGTTTCGGCTGAGCCGCCGGGGCCAATAGCTTTCATTGTTCTGAATTTGTATACCCTATACACCCTGTCATTTTTGCCTACTCGCCCCTGGGTGAAAAAGACAGGGCCCTTAGACCCCAGCTTTATAAGAATGGCTAGGATCGGATAAAGAGGAATCGTTATGATCAATCCGAATACTGCAAATAAAATATCGAAGATGCGTTTCGTGAATAAATAAAAATCAAGACTGAGATTCTCGAGGTTCTTAATGAACCAAGTATCATCAAGGATATCGAGGGCTACTTTATTAAACACTCGTTCGTAGAATTCTTCTAAGTCTATTATAGTAACCTTGTTGGATAGAAGAGGAAATAGCTGATGAGTAAATTTGGGATTATTGGGTGGGGTATTCGTAACTACAAGATTTGCCTTTCCAGATATTATTTTACGCTTTACTTGATCTATGTAATCATCTTTTATTTTTATTAAACCTAAGTTGATGTATCCCAGTTGAGGATTGCTATTGAAATGTTTCTGTAGTTCTTTAACTTCCTTATTTCCTCCCAAAAAAACTAGTGGAGTTTTTACTTGGTTATGCATGATTTTATAAATTAACCAACGCCAGGTTGTTAAAATGAGAGTGTAAATAGGTGCGAATAAAACCATATCTCGTCTAGGGTGAATTAACCCAGGAGGGAACGCGTAAAAAGCTACCACACTAGCTATTGAAGCTATAAGAACGGCTGTGCCTATAATACGCAAGGTGTCAATGTTGAACCTAAAAAAACGAGTTTCGTAAAGATAGGTAGCATAAAGAGTGATTATCCATATGAGAAATATCCAAGAAAAAGGCCTGATGTGTACATGCCAATCCGTTAACCAGTTGTTGCCGTAGCTTACTCTAATCATTAAGAAGAGGGCGAGATAAAGACTTGCCGAATCTCCGAGCAACACCAGAGCTTTTCTGAATAAGCTATGTTTCATTTCTATTAGTATTACCCATCTTATATTCTTTGGCCAACTGATCTATAGAGGTGCCCTGATTTAGGTGGAAATCTCCCACCCGCGTACGAGTTAACTGTTTCAAATAGCCTCCTACCTCTAAGTATTCACCAATATCTCTAGCCAGTGAACGAATATATGTGCCAGATGAAGTAACCACCCTAATGGTCAACTGAGGTGGGTTAAAATCTACCAACTCGATACTTTTGACGTGCACAGATCTTTTTGTCAGTTCTGGTTGTACGCCCCTACGGGCAAGCTTGTATGCGGGAGTGCCTCCAATCTTAATCGCTGAATATTCGGGTGGCATTTGTTTAATATGCCCAGTAAATTTTTTTAGGGCTTGTTCTACTGCACCCCTAGTAACCTTGCTAACGTCTCCCGTAATCTGTAATTTGCCCTCACTATCATCGGTGTTACTAGTCACTCCAAGTTCTATCACAGCTAAATATTCTTTGTCAGCATTCTTAAGAAGATCATTAAGTTTGCGAGTAGACTCTCTTCCCACTCCAACAACTAGGACTCCCTCAGCTAAGGGGTCAAGAGTGCCTCCATGCCCCACCTTGCGCTCGCCGGTTATGTGCCTCACGCGATTTACTAGATCGTGAGAAGTCAAACCCTTAGGTTTTATGAGGTTTAGTATCATTCAATCCCTCAACGACTGTGATTAACGATTGTAAGGTGGCATCTTTGAAAAATATAAGAGCGCCGAAATAAATAATCATAGAAGCCAGAGTCATCAATGCAAAGGGCGTCCCAAGACCATTCATCGTTAGTATTCCAAGGATCATTAATGCGGTCGCTTTTATAATAGAGGTGGTGTGTTTTATGACACGGAAATGATTAATTTGCCACATTTTACGCCAAAGGAGACCCGTAATCAGCATTTGCGTTAGTAGGCTGGCGAATGCTGAGCCTGGTGCTCCCAGAATAGGAATTAAGTAAAAGTTTAAGGCAACATTTAACGTAGAACCTATTATCCACATTGGTATCAGCTCTTTCTGACGATCGAAGGCGAAAATAGCGTTAATAATAATGGTCCCCGGGAACGTTATAAGTAGAGTGAAAGCCAATATGGTCATGGACGTAGCAGCGTTGATAAATTCCATTCCGTAGACTATCTCCACAATTTTGGAGGCGTTGAGAGTAATCCCCGCAACTAGGGGATATGCAAGCAATATAGTCATCGACAGTCCTCTTTCCATTACCTCCCTGAATTTCTCTTTGTTATCTTTGGCATAGCGCGCCATAACAGGAAGAAGGCCACCAACAATGAAAGCAGGAAGCAAGTATAGGAAGGCGATTGGTTTTTGGGCTGCAGAGTAGTACCCAACCTGTTCAGCATTCATAAACCACCCAATCATTACAGTGTCTATGTTAACCAGAAGACCACCAAAGATGGCAGAAAAGCCTATAGGCCAACCAGCAGTCAAAATAACTTTTATTAAATCCCTACGAAAGAATTTAAATACATCTCTAAAGTATCTTTTAATCAGATAAAGGACGAGGAGTAAGCCGATTGCGGATCCAATGGCGTACGCCATAGCCAGGTTCTCAGGAGAGGGGATAAAAGCCAAGACGTATAATCCGACTATCAATATTGTAAACTGGGTTAATATGTTTGTTCCGGCCTCTAATTGCATGCGCTCCTCAGATCGAAATACTGCATTACCAAAAACCCTTAGAGTGTCAAAAATACTTAGTAGACCTATTGCGTATATAAGAGCGGGTGATAGAGGTATGGTCGTCACCCTTGGAGTTACTAAAACTATAATAACGAAAGTTAAGATTATCATAACCAACTTGATCAATAGGGAAGTAGCGAAATACGCCCTGCGAGTTTCTTCACCCTTTGCCCCTTCTCGAATGAGGATTGCGCTCAGTCCCATATCCGAGAAGATAGTGAGAATTCCCGCAAGACTCGTCATGTAAGAAAAAGCTCCATAACCAGCAGCCCCAAGAACCCTTGCCGCGTAAAAAATAAGCCCGACTCTTAGTAGTCTGCCGAATATTTCCCCAAAAGAGAGCCAGAATGTGTTCTTGGCTATAGTCTGAGCCGTGCTTTGGTTGTGAAAAAGGAAGCGCTTCAGTTTAGACCCTTCCCCAGTTTTTGGCATATCTCCAATATAGATTTATAATGCCTTATATTCAACGAGTTGGGTTTGTAGGGTACAAAAAAGAGATCTAGTAAATTTGACGGTCGGTCGGAGGCGAGTAAGATACTATGGCTATGAATATAAAAATGTACAGCACTCCCTTTTGTAAGTACTGCAAAATGGCCAAGGAGATTTTTCATAAAAGAGGTCTTAAGTTCGAGGAAGTTGATATAACTCAAAATCAGAAATTGATGAATGAAATGTTAAAAAAGTCTAACCAGATGACCGTGCCGGTGTTTGACATCAATGGGCAGATTCTAGTAGGCTTCAACCGCACGAAGCTGGAAGAAGCTTTGGTAAAGGTCGCTTAACTTTCGGGCAGCTATGGCTTATCAGTGCCGACAATGTAATACGTTTGGCAACGAAGCTGGTGTTTGCCCGGTATGTAATATTCCTATGGACATTAAATTGCAAAACGATATGCCGGACACGACCCCTGTGGTTCCTGTAGTTCCAGCAGAAGAAACTCCGGTAGTCCCTGAGGCTCCTATGCCTAAGGTTGCTACAGAAGAGACTCCTGCTCCTGGAGCTCCCGCCGAAGGTGGCGATCCGACTCTGGCCTAGATTCATCTAAATGTGAAATAAAGAAACCTCCCCAAGCAGGGAGGTTTCTTTTTGGAAACGCTTTGTTAAAATAGTTTCTATGTTTCAACTGATAATCATTGGTGGCGGACCGGCGGGAGTGGCGGCCGCGATCTATGCCGCGCGCAAGAAGATTAAAACAGCCATTATCACGGAGGAATTCGGTGGGCAGTCCACCATATCGGATGATATCCAAAACTGGATCGGGCAAACCAACTTGTCTGGATTTGACTTAGCTAAACGGCTAGAGAAGCACCTTAAGGTTTATCAGAAGGAGGTTGAGATAGTGGAGGGGCAGAGGGTAGAAAGAGTGGAAAAGTCTGGAGAAAACCATTTTAAGTTGATCGTGACCAACGGTGCAGTATATGAAACCGAGAGATTGTTGGTCGCCTCTGGAAGTCACAGAAAAAGATTGGAGGTTCCTGGGGGAAAGGAATTTGATGGGAAGGGTGTGGCGTATTGTGCTACGTGTGATGCGCCACTCTATCAAGGCAAAGTAGTAGCGGTGGTGGGAGGAGGTAACGCCGGATTGGAATCGGTAATTGATTTAGAGCCTTATGCCTCAAAAATATACCTTTTACATCGTAGGGATGAGCTTAAGGGAGACCCAGTTAGCCAAGATAAAATTAGAGGAATGAGCAAGGTAGAAATTATATACAACGCCCATACCACAGAGATTGCAGGCGATAAGTTTGTTACAGGATTACGATATAAAGACAATAAAACCGGGGCAGAGAAAGAACTTGCGGTGGAGGGAGTGTTTGTGGAGATTGGCATTATCCCCAACAGCGACATCGTGAAGGATATAGTGAAGTTGAACTCGAAAGGAGAGATCGTTGTTAACCACAAAACCCAGGTCACGAGCGATCCAGGTATTTGGGCGGCGGGGGATGTGACGGATGTTTTATACAATCAGAACAATATCTCGGCCGGAGATGCGGTAAAGGCGGTGCTTAACATATACGATCGTATTACTGGCCAGAATAGGGAGGCGGAGTAGTTGACATATATTTAACCGTTGTATATACTACGGTTATATGGCTAAAACGGTTATTAGTGTAAAAGTAGACAAGGATACAAAAGAAAGGGCTCAAGCACTTGCTGGTGAGTTGGGCTTGCCACTTAGCACAATCATAAACGCTAGCCTAAGAGAGTTTGTTCGTAGCGGACAAGCAACTTTTTCTTTAGAGCCCCAATTAAAACCACAAGTACTTAAAGAACTACAAAAAGCCTTTTCTGATTACAAGGCGGGAAAAAATGAATCAAAGGGCTTTTCTTCGATAGAAGACTTGGCTAAACATCTTGGGATATAGATGGAGATATTCACACACCGTAGTTTTGTGAAGCAATCTAAAAAATTGAAGGTTAGTGAGCAGAAGAGACTCATACAACGCCTGGGGTTGTTTAAAACAGACCCCAACAATCCAACCCTTAACCATCATGCGCTGAAAGGTAGGGGGGAGGGTCATTTTAGCATCAATATTACGGGTAACATTAGAGCTGTCTATCGACCCCTAGGGAAGAATGCAGTCTTGTTTTTAAAGGTGGATACCCACAGTAACCTATATTCCTAAAGGTTAGGAACTGTTTTTGACAACCCCATAGCTGGAGAGTAGTATGGGTTAACGGTCATGCAAAAACTCATAAAAACCAATATAAATTATGAACCAGACACTCACAGTGGCGTTGTTTGTGCTTTTGGGGGCGGCAGTAGGGTACTTTCTGAGGCAACAGGTTGCCTCAAGACTCAGGAGTAATCAAGGGGAAAAACTCGAAGAAGAAGCTCAAAAAGCTAAAACTCAAGCTCAAGAGATAATTTTGGAAGCTAAGGGTAAAGCGGCTTCTTTAATAGATGAGGCGCGCCAAGAAGAAAAGGAACGTAAATCTACCCTCACCAAGTTAGAAGAACGGCTCATAGAGAAGGAGGGGACTTTTGATACTAAGGAAAAAGAAATAGAAGAAGCGAAAAAGAGTTTAATTGGCAAAGAAAGCGAGCTGGAGAATGCGCTTAAAGACTTTGAAAGTACCCGAGCGCGCGTCCAAGAGGATCTGGCTAAAATCTCTGGGATGACAGCAGAGGAGGCAAAGAACAAACTCATTGATGAGGTAAAAGATCAATATAAGGAAGATTTAGTCCAGGCGATACATCAATTATCTCATGAGCGGAAAGAAGAGTTTGAAAAGAAAAGTATGGAAATAATGACTGCAGCCATGCAGCGCTATGCCCGTACGCATGTTTCTGACATCACTACTTCAACTTTCACCCTCCCCTCAGAGGATTTGAAAGGAAAGATTATTGGAAGAGAGGGAAGAAACATCAGGGCCATAGAGCGCTTGACCGGCACAGAGCTCATTATTGATGAAACTCCGGAAACCATTATCATCTCATCCTTCGATCCGCTTCGCAGAGAAATAGCACGGTTGGCTCTGGCCAAGCTCGTTAAGGACGGACGCATTCAACCGGCGAAAATTGAAGAAAGAGTAGAGGAGGCAAAGGCGGAAATTGAAAAGCGCATGTACGAGATCGGAGAAGAGGCCGCCTATGAGACGGGCATCTTTGATCTCCCAAAGGAAATTATCCACCTTTTAGGAAGGTTGAACTTCCGTACCAGTTTTGGGCAAAATGTTTTGAACCACTCAGTGGAAATGGCCCATTTGGCGGGTATGATAGCCGCGGAGTTGGGAGTGGATGTCGAGGTGGCCAAAAAGGGAGCGTTACTTCACGATATTGGGAAAGCCATTGATCACGAGGTTGAGGGAACGCATGTAGAGTTAGGCAGGAAGATCCTTAGTAAGTACGGGGTGTCGGATGCCGTAGTTAAGGCCATGGAGTCCCACCACGACGATTACCCTTTCTCCACCCCGGAGTCATTTATCGTGGCCGCCGTGGATGCCCTTTCAGCCGCGAGGCCTGGAGCCAGGAGAGGCTCTCTGGAGCACTATATCAAGCGTCTAGACGACTTAGAGAAGGTTGCGACGAGTTTTGAGGGAGTGGCTCAGGCATACGCTGTTTCAGCGGGCAGGGAGCTTAGAATCTTCGTCATTCCCGAGAAAATAGACGACTTTGGGGCTCTGCAGCTTGCAAGGGATATAGCCGGCAAGATCAAGTCCGATCTTAACTACCCGGGTGAAATCAAAGTCAACGTTATTAGGGAAACCAGAGCGGTTGAGTACGCTAAATAGAGTGGATTTGCCTTCTTGACTCAAAAAGTTTAGTGTTTAAGCGATTTTTGGTATAATTATTAAACCAGATTTCGGTAAAAGAAAGGTCGGGAAAAGATTTGTTTATAAATGAAGAAAGCTGAATTAGTAGAACAAGTGCAGTCAGTAGCTGGTCTTGCGACCAAGCGTGATGCTGAAGCTGCGGTGGATGCGGTATTTGACTCGATTGCCAAGGCCATGAGCCGCGGCGAAGAGGTGGCCGTACCAGGATTTGGAACCTTCAAGGTTTCCAAGCGCGCCGCTCGTCAGGGTATTAACCCGAGGACAGGCCAGAAGATTCAGATTGGTGCCAAAACTGTGCCTAAATTTAGTGCCGGTAAGGGACTAAAGGACGCAGTTGCCTAAACGTTTCGGTAACTAAAAGTAAAAGCCCCACTACTGGGGCTTTTACTTTTGTCTATCTTCCTTAGTTAATCCCTAGGGTTTCGCCAACCTTACTCCCCGTTTCTATAAACAACTCGTAGAGTTTTTTGACTTCCGCAAGACTTTGCTCTGCAAGTACCCTCGGTGTTACTCCTGGAATAACTGGAGCAACTTCCACGGGAACTGCCTCTAGTTCCAAGGGTTGAATTTCCGGAGCGATAAGGAGAGAGGCCACATAGTTTTCCATAAGCAAAGTAGCAGCCTGGGTTTGCAGATCGTGGGCTTTCTGTAAAATTATTTTGGCCTCATCCGTTCCTGAAACAAAAGTGCTCGGTTCAATTAATTCCAATCCCTCCAATCTCGTTACGTCTTTCAAAATATTTTCCATCCTTTCATCTGCAAGAACGAGAACTGACGGAGTATATGAATACACGAGGACGAACTCAAGGATTTCCTTGGCCCCAGTGGCATAAATCCCTTCTCTGTATACAATCACGGCGTCGATCAGAAGATCAACTTCTTCTATAGTTTGGACTGCAGCAAGGGCCACAAGCTTTTCGTTGTAGAAGACACTGTACTGATCAGCACGCTCTATCAGTTTATTGCGTAGCTCTAGCTCGGGAGTCTCATCCTCGAACTTTATAGCCTCGAGCTTGGTACGCATTTCAACCACTCTTTCATCCGCCTTTTTGAGAGCGTCCGTGGTGAGCTCTATTTTCTTGGCCAAGCGTTCCTCGGGGGCGACATCATCAGCCACAATAAGCTGCGCGAAGTCCATGCCTTCGGCTTTGGCAGTGGGGTTGACAACAAAAGTCAGAGAAAAGAAGGCGGCTAAAGAAAGGTATTTAATAAATTGTTTCATTTCTAGTAACTTTTAGCCTGAGTGAGTAGGAGGTCAATCTCTTCATCGGTGTTGGCGGTTTCACTGGGGGCAGCCATAACCAACTTATTCTGCTCTCTGGAAAGATAGGCGACTTCGTTAAGATGAGCGTCGATGGTTTGATTAATAGAACCGGCCTCACTAGCGAGACTTTCTTCGTCTACTCCCTGAAAAGTGGGGGAGAGAGGGTTACGGAACACGGTGGCTACTCCACCCAGAGCAACGAAGACAAAAAACATAATCACTAACCCGATAGATAGAGTGTTACTCAAGCTTTGGCCTAAGCCGAAGAAACGGACCGGCGCGGGTTCACTTCTGTATAGAATAGTAGTGCGAGCAGTTCTCGCAAAATCAGCATCGGGCTGGACGCTCTTTAGAATAGATAACTGTTTAATTAGGTGTTCCTCTTTCATTTTCTAGATAGTGCTTCCTTTAGTTTCTTGATAGCGCGGTGTTGAATCACCTTGACTGCACTTTCACTCTTTTGTACTGCCACGGCTACTTCTTCGTGAGGTAAGTCTTCTACAAAGCGCATGATGAGTACATCTTGCTCAACCGTATTGAGGGTATTAATCGCCCTCAGGACCTTTTCCCACTCAAACTTAACTTCGAGCTTGGCGAGTAGTGAATTATCAATGCCGAGGGCCTCCGGAGAAATTTCCTCGATATCTACCTGGAGCTCGTTCTGGCGATAGTAGTCTATCACGCTGTTGCGGGCTATTCGGTAGAGCCAGCTACCAAAGGGGTGTCCTTGGGGCTTGTAGCCTCCCATGCCCTCCCACGCCTTCATAAAGGCATGCTGAGTGATATCTTCCGCCTGCTGTTTGTGACTCACCTTAAAGAGCACGAAACGATAGATTCTAGGCAGATAATAGTCGTAAAGAGACCCGAATGCCTCGGAATTTCCCTTTCTAGCTTTTTCTACGAGGTTTTTCTCACCCTCCATCATTTAAAACGGAATACTCTTGGCTTAGTTACTGGCTCCGGTAGCCGTTTTCTCAGGTTCTAGGCGGTCAAAATCGCTTTGGATCTCCGCGTACCCTTCCAAAATGGAGCTGAATTCCTCATCTAACCCCCTGGTGGAGGTTATTTCCACTTCTGCTACTGGCTTTGGGTTTTCTGGCGCTTCTGCGGCATCCGGTTCTTCGGGTAAAGATTTCACGATATTAGCCTGGAGGGGTGTAGGAAAGGTCTCTTGGTCACGGGTGGAGTAGGCAAAGAAAGCTACGCCGAGAGTTAGGGCAACAACAGTTATTGACGTAGATAACTTCATTAGCTATAGAATTATACCCTATCAGATTGACTAGCGTCTTCAAGCGTAGATATAAACAAGTTATTCTAAGTGAACTTCTTCCCTGAACTGATTAAGTCTTTTCGCGAGTAAGGGGTATGTCTCCAGAGTTGGAGATTTGTCTAATAATTCTTTTGCTTTCTCTTCGGCAGTTTTCAAAAGCTCCGGATTTTGCAAAGCCTTGAGAGTTAAATCCGGCATGCCGGTTTGAGTGTCTCCCAGAAATTCTCCAGGGCCTCGAAGATGTAAATCCATCTCCGCAAGTTCAAATCCATTCTTCGCTTGAATTAAAGATTCAAGACGCCTCGCGGTACTTTCAGTTTTTGAATCAGTGAAGAGGAGACAATACGATTGATGTTCGCCTCGTCCTACGCGTCCCCGGAATTGATAAAGTTGGGCCAGACCAAAGCGATCCGCCCCTTCGATTAACATGATGGTGACGTTTGGCACATCGACTCCCACTTCGACTACGGAAGTAGAGACAACGATATCGCATTTTCCCTCAACAAAGGTTTTCATAACGGCTGTTTTTTCCAATGTCTTCATTTTTCCATGCAGCATTGAGACTTTAAGATCGTGGAAGATCTCCTTGGATAACTTTTCGTATTCTACTTTGACCGCCCTAACCTCCCAGACCGCTTTTTGTTTGGAAGTAACGATCTCACCCACGTGTTCGGATTCCTCAATGCGGGGGCAGATTACGAAAGTTTGTCTTCCTGATTGGATTTGTTCTTTTATAAACTGGTATGCCTTGTTTCTGTTGGTGGGGTCTACGATTTTGGTAATGATGGGTTTTCTGCCTTTGGGGAGTTCGTCTATTAAAGAAAGATCGAGGTTGCCGAAGATGGTCATAGTGAGGGTGCGAGGGATGGGGGTGGCGCTCATGGAGAGA
>CAYIAN010000002.1:0-7979 GCA_964361435.1 uncultured Candidatus Saccharibacteria bacterium | reverse complement strand
ATCCTGATCGCTCTTCTAGAATTGTGCGTGAGCTGGTGCCCCCCGCCCGGGGTGCGCGCCCTTCCAGTCCCCGGTCTCTGTTATGGAGGTTGTCTTAGTGAGTTCTGCCCTTTGCTGTACGCCAAAGCGGTGCTGCTCGTCAATAACCACCAACCCCAGTTTATTAAAGGTTATTTGCTTTTGGATAAGGGCGTGGGTGCCAATGATTATGCCTACTTCACCGGAGGTAATCTTTTTGACAAGATCCATCTTTTTAGTCTCCGCTTCCAAGTTTTCTCCGTAGAAGATCTTTGCTTCTTTGGAGGTTAGAAGCGCAATACCCCCGTCGTATTCTTCAAAGAATTTAGTGAGGGTTTTGTAATGTTGGCGAGCGAGAATTTCGGTGGGAGCCATAAAGGCCACTTGACACCTTTGGTTAACTGCAAGAAGTCCGGCGATACCGGCAACGATAGTCTTTCCAGATCCCACATCTCCCTGGAGAAGACGGTTCATGGGGTGAGAGCGCGTCATGTCTTTTATAATTTCATCCAGGCTTTTCTTTTGAGAGGAGGTGAGTTCGAAGGGCAGGAAGTTTAAGAGTTTTTCTAATTCTTCTTTGTCGTGCGTTATAGGATAAGCTTCCAGTTTTTGCAGCTTGGCTCTTTCTTGGAGGTTTCGCAGTTGGAGCAAAAGAAGATCTCTGAAAGCGAAACTTTTAAAAGCACGGAGAGCGTCTTTTTCTTTCTCCGGAAAATGGATGTCTTGCAAAGCTTGGTTTACATCCGGCAGGTCTAAGGATTTCAAAATGTATTGGGGAATATATTCAGGAAGTTGTTCCAGATTGTCTAAGATCGGTTTGATAATAAATCTTAACCCCCTTGAAGTGATTCCTTTGGTTTCTTTGTATATAGGAACTAACCTCCCAGTGTGTTGGGTTTCCTTTTCTTTGCCTCGGACTTCAGTTAGCTCGTATACAGGAGATTGCAGTGTAACTTTTCCTTTGTATGTTCCCACCCTTCCGGAGAAGTTAGCCGTCTTTCCAACCTTCAATGCATTTTCAACGTAAGGTTGGTTGAAAAAAGTAACCGTGATTGGGGAACCGTCTTCGTCTATAATTGAGACTTCAGTGATAGCAAGGTGGCGGTATGGAATACGGCGGGTGGCGGTCTTTTGGACGATACCTTTGATAGTGACCTCTTCGCCGTTTTTAAGCTCCGAGACTTTAAAAATTTCGCTGCGGTCTTCGTATCTGGTAGGGAAATGCCAGAGAAGGTCTTTGACTGTTTTTACGCCCAACTTCTTGAGTTGACTCCCAAAGCGCTTGCCGACCCCCGATAGGGTTGTATCTATGGAGTCTCTGAGACTAGTCATCCGCCTTTATTTTATGCTTCTATTGGGCGTAGGGGAATATATATAATTGCATGGACAAGAAGTCCCCAGCGATGAGGCGAAAAAAGGAGTAATTGCTAAGACTTTTAGGGAGGTACTTACCAGGGTAGCAGCAGATGAGGACGTAAATCCAGATAACCTGGCTTTTAGTATTCACGACAAAGAAAGTGCTTAAAAACAAAGGGTATAGTAAACTTTAGGGTATATGGTTAAGCTTCCTAATTGGCCCGAAAGGCCCTACGAAGGAGTTTCCGTAGAAGGTTTTGAGAACCACGAGACCGCCGTTGAATTTATGGACACAATAGAAAAGGTTCTCAACACGTCAGAGGACGACGGACCGAAAGCCGCGGAGTGTTTTCAAGAAATCATAAGACAAGACCTACCGTTCGAGACTAAGCTCCAGGCATTTAAGCGCGCCTTCCAAATTATTGATGGATCCGCACACGACGATATTAATATGGAGGTTGCAAGAACGTTGATAGACATTGTTCGAGGAGAGGAAGACCCAACCTTAAGAGTCAGATATATCGCAATTCTTAGCAAGGATGTCCAAGATGCCGAGGATCAGATGGAATCTGACCCAATGATGAGCAAAAAAAGAGCCTTTACTTTTCTTGAGAAAGAAAAAGAGATCGAAAGCTTCTATAAAATGTGGGCCAAAATAATACTCAACCCCACAGAGACCATACAGGCATATATTGATCTATACCGCAAAGATCCAGAATTAAATATCCCCCCAAACATTCTAGAGGAAATTACGGATGAGACAGACGTCGGTCTGGAGAACGGAAAAGAGGCCGATGTCTTTACTGGTTTACTCACGAGACTGAAGCCACCATATATGCCATCAGCCGAGAAACGACAGCTATATTTGGAAAATACAGGAAGATGGTTACCAGTTTTCATTACAAGAAAAATCGGAGACAAATTTTTCCACATTGAAATGCCAATCGATGTTTCAGAAGAAGCAGAAAGAATAAACGAGGCTGTAAGAGAAAAAGTGATAACCAGAGAGGAAGCGTTTAAGAGGCTGGAAGAACTCTTTCTAGAATTTTTGCCAAGAATGAATCCTGAACAACAAAAGGAAGCGTTTGAGGCCATAAGAAGTGGCAATTTAGAAATTCGCTTCAGTACAGAGCGCAGCAAGAGCTCGGAGGCTGTCGCAAACGAAGAGAAAAAAGAAGCAGCGTAACTATGGACCAAATAAATCCAGAACAATTTAGGAGTCAGCTGGAGGGTATTAATAATGAGGTTAGGCAAAGGGTTGAATCCGTCCCTGAGGAGAATAGGGATGAGGCTTTGCACAAGGAGGCAATCCATCAAGTGATAGGCGAAAAGCTTGGAAAGGTAAGCGGGAACGTGAATGCCTCTCAAGGCATAGGTGGCCTGGATCCAGTGGCACAAGAGCAAGTGGACTCGTTAATAGAGGAAGCCACTACCAAAGATCTAGACGGAGCTATCAAGAGAGCCCGCAAAAGTAACGATCCGGTTGTGATAGATGCTTTTCATGGTGCTCTAGTCGGAAAGTTATTTGATCACCTAGTAAGCGAGGGAAAACTTAAGAATCTAACCAAATGAACTTTTATATATTATTTGGAGGGTTAAGTTTGGTACTTTTTGGAATAATTTTAACGTACTGGCTGATACGCAGAACTCAAGGAAAAGGTTTAATCACCCGCGCCCTCAATCTAACTCTCTATTCAGTAGCCCTGCCGATTGCAGAAATTGAGGAGGGCAAAACTCCCAAAGAGCAACTAGAACATTTAGTAGCCCCTATGGAGCAACTTTTGGGGTCCCTCGTCGGGTTGCGCACCAAGGGGATAAAGAGATTTTTGTATGGCGATCCATATGTAGTTTTGGAAATGGCAGTCCGGAAAGACAGTAAAGAAATTCTGAACTACGTCGCGGTTCCGCGCACCTTTGCCAGTATTTTTGAAAAACAAGTTCACAGCTTTTTTCCCCATGCGGAGGTACGGAAGGAAGAAGACTACAGTATTTTTGACGAGAGTAGTTCTGTTTTAGGAAGCGAGGTGTCAGCTACGCGTTCCTCTATATTGTCGTTAATGACCTACAAAAACTTGGAAGTGGATCCAATGGCGACCGTAGTTACGGCCATCAGTAATATTGCAGAGAAAGGAGAGGGAGCAGCCGTGCAATTTGTAATTTCTCCGTATGCCTTTAAAAAAGAGAGATCATATGCAAAAAAAATTCTCCAAGAGATGCGTGAAGGGCATGGTTTCGACAAGGCCGTTATGGTGGTTCAAGACAAAAAAATGCGTGAGCTTCAGGAAATATTATCTCCTGAATATAAAGCAGAACAAGCGGAAAAAGAATCCAAAAGACACAAACAGCAAGCAGACGAGAATATCGCAAAGGCTATACAAGACAAGGTGGCCAAACACCACTTCAGGGTGGGCATCCGCATTGTGGCGTCGGCTGAGTCCCCAGAGCGCGCGGAGCAAATTCTTGTTGATTTGGAAACTGCATTTGACCAGTTTGATAACCCAGAAGGGAATGCATTGCGCTCTCGCAGGGTCTCTAAAGGTAAGACCCACAAGTTTATCTTCAACTATGTGTTCCGTATGCCTCCAGGCGGGATGGCTTCATTTCTTTCAACGGAAGAGTTAGCCAGTTTTTACCACTTCCGCCTTTCCCAAGGTGGCGTACCTCGTTTGAAGGTTTTGCGCAGCAAGGCAGCTGAACCTCCGGCGAACTTGCCCGCAGAGGGGGTAGTGATAGGGGAGACTTTGTATAGAGGAGAGAACGAGCCTGTACGCATGGGGCTAGATGACCGCAGAAGACACGTATACATTATTGGGCAGACGGGTACCGGGAAGACCACCCTCCTTAAAAACATGATTAGACAGGATATCGTCGCTGGCGAGGGCTTGGCAGTTATGGATCCCCACGGAGAACTGGCCCAATGGGCGCTGACGGTCATTCCAGCTGAAAGGCATAAGGATATTGTGTGGTTTGATCCGGGAGATGTTTCTCGTCCCTTCGGACTCAATATGCTTGAGTACGATTTAAAACACCCAGAACAAAAAACTCTCGTAGTGAATGAACTTCTTGCGATATTCAAGAAACTTTTCTTGGCTGAAACTATGGGTCCGGTTTTTGATCAATACTTCAGGAATGCCACATTACTGCTCCTTGACGATTACGCCCGTGAAATACCCACTCTATCTGATATTAATCGGGTGTTGGTGGATAAGGAATATAGGAAGGACAAGCTCTCTAGGGAAACAAATATGGTTGTGAAGGATTTCTGGGAAAAGGAAGCTGAGCAGGTTAAGGGAGAAGCTGCCCTTTCCAATATTGCTCCCTACATTACCTCTAAAATCAACGGATTTGTGGCAGATGAGTTTATTAATCCCATCGTGAGCCAAAAGCAAAGTACCATCAATTTCCGGGAAGCGATGGATCAAAAGAAGATTATCTTAGTTAATCTTTCCAAAGGAAAACTGGGAGAGATAAACAGCAGCCTTATCGGGTTGGTTATTGTGGGAAAGCTTTTGATTGCGGCGCTCTCTCGAGAAGATACTCCACAGAATGAAAGGAACGACTTCTTTCTATACATGGATGAGTTTCAAAACTTCACGACCGAAAGCATATCCTCTATTTTATCCGAGGCGCGCAAGTATAAACTTAACCTCACCATCGCTCACCAGTTTATTAAGCAACTGGATGAAAAGATCGCGAATGCCGTTTTTGGGAATGTAGGATCTGTGATTGCCTTCAGGGTGGGGGCAGACGATGCGGAGTACTTAGAGAAACAATTCCTTCCTACCTTTACTAAGGAAGATTTGATGAATATTGATAACTTTAACGCCTATGTGAAATTGCTTATTGGTGGTCAGACTACCAAGCCGTTTAATATGAGGTTATCCAAGGATTTAGTATAATATATTAAAGTTGTTATTAAACAAAAATACACACTGGCATGGGCAAACTAGATGACGTTTTTGCGAAAGCAAGCGAAGGAGTCAAGGAACAAGAGACCATACACGCTTTAGCCGAAAGATTGTCTTCGATTATGAAAGTCGAAGAAGCACATGATGGGTATAAATTGTCTCGTAGGGACGATGCTGCCTATTTTGATGGTGGACATTTTGAGGACGATAAGGGCAGAAACGTACAAGTTGAGTTTAGTCTTGGTGGAGGAACCCCCGCAGTTGAATTGCCGTATAATCCCTCCAAAAAGGATCCAAATGAGCTAGAATCTACATTGAGCGAATCGGCCAAAAGAGGGAGTGGAATTTACCTTAGATTGTTAGTAGATGTAGATTTAGCTACGGCTCACAGAAGAGTGAATGCCTCTGAAACCCTCGGTAGGTTGATTGGATTTGATGAGCAGGGTAGACCAGTTATTGTAAATCCAGATTGGGACAAGTCTCATGCTGTTGTGACTCAAGGAGAAGCTCCTGCTATGTACCTAGATCCAGAAAGTGATGAATATAAAGACGCTCTTATGTGGCTTTACGGCATAGCCGACAATGAGGCAGATAAGCAAAGACGAGAAAAATAAGACAGTGCTTCGCGGGGGGTGGAGTAAGCGTAACCAGACTGTTTTAAACCTTAGTTGATTAGTATAAAATCCATTCTGAGGTGAGGTACCCAAGAGGCTGAAGGGGACGGTTTGCTAAACCGTTAGGTCGGTTCGCGCCGGCACGAGGGTTCGAATCCCTCCCTCACCGCATATGCTATTAGAAAAGATGCAGGAATTGGGCCCGGGATTTTTCGATATATTTGGAGTATTGGCTTTCGTATACATAATATTTTTCGCCAATACGCTTTTGCGGGGGAAGAAATTGCCTAGGGGGTTTGTGGTCCTCTTACTGCTTATGGGTCTTGTTGGATTCTTCGTAGATATATTTTTTGCATCTTCTATTCTAAGAGATTTTTAATTTCTACTAATACATAGAAAGAACCCGTTACTACCCAGTTTTTGATTTTGCTGGATTTAATGTAAGAAACCACGTCTTCTGTGTTGGGGATGTAGAAAATATCTTTTGTGTTAGCCAGTTTTGCAAGAGCTATCGAAGGGCGTACCATATCGAGCTCTTTAGAGTGGTATTTAGTGAGGATAATAACATTTGCTCTCTTCTTTAGAATATTGAGTTTATTCTTTGGATTTTTCTTACTGGAGGCAAACACAAAACCAACTCGCTCCTTGCCGTAGCGTTCGTTTACTGCATTCACCAGGGCAGTGAGTTTCTGTTCGTTATGCGCCCCATCAAATACGAATTGTTGTTTTCCTCTGGGGCGTACAATTTCAAACCTACCAGGAATTTTGAATGTTTTGATGGCTTTTTTGACGAGAATGGGTTTGATCTTCCAACCATCGCGCTTTGCTACATATTCAACACTCTCTATGGCCAAAGCTAGGTTAGAGCGACTGTGGACACCATATAATTGATTGTTGAGTTTGGGTAAACCAGAGATTCTATATCTTCCGAGTGTTTTTTCGGCATTGACCACGGTGAGTCTGGCTTGAGCCTTTCGACATCCAGCTCTAATGGCTCCCATCGCCTCCTCGGATTGGCGGGCGCTGAAGACCCGTTGATACGTTTGTACAATACCCACCTTCTGGGAAGCGATTTCTTTGAGGGTGTTCCCTAAGATATGCATGTGGTCGTATCCGATGGGGGTAATGACACAGAGTTTATCCGACCGGGTAATGGTATTGGATGTATCTAACTTGCCTCCCATTCCGGTTTCGACTACGCAGTAATCCACCTTTTGATTAGTTGTTGTTAAAAATCCTAGGGCCATCAACGTTTCAAAATAGGATGGAAGGGTTCCGCTTCGTTTCATTTTCAAATAGCTTGGCATAAGTTGATTAACGAGTTTCGCAAAACCAGCTTTAGATAATTTCTCCCTGCCAATGAGTATTCTCTCTCGGATATCATAAGCATGAGGCGAAGTGATTAGGGCAGTGTTTTTCCCATGCGCCTCAAGTATGGCTGATATAAGATGAGCTACCGTTCCTTTGCCCGATGTTCCAGCTATATGGATCGCTGGCGAGGAATTTTGGGGATTGCCGAGTTCTTGCATCCAGCGTTTGGATTGGATAAACCCATTTCTGCCCTTAAAGACGGTGGCGCTTGTTTTGGGTACCGCCTCAACGAGAAATTTATAAGCTTGCTTGAAAGACGTTATCCGATTCATGTCTTAATATAGGCATAACTTTAGAAGGCACCAATAGGTTGTCAACAGTTCGTATTTTACCTATTCTTTACCTCAGAGCGCCCGTAGTTCAGCTGGATAGAACGTCAGCTTGCGGAGCTGAAGGTCGCAGGTTCAAGTCCTGCCGGGCGTACAAGCAGCTCGTGTGGTGGTATGGTAGGATTTTGGGTATGAAAAAGTACCATAGTATTATCTGTTCAACGTATCTACTTCCAGAAAGTGAGAGTAAGGTGCTGTTACTTCGCAGAGTAAACACAGGATATGAAGACGGTAAGTACGGTTTAGTGGCTGGGCACGTAGATGAGGGGGAGTCCGTTATTCAAGCGATGATCCGTGAGGCAAAAGAGGAAGCAGGCATAGACGTGAAGCCGGAGGACTTGCAGTTGGTACACGTTATGCACAGAAATAAGCCTGGCGAAGGT
>CAYIAN010000001.1:0-33319 GCA_964361435.1 uncultured Candidatus Saccharibacteria bacterium | reverse complement strand
AGATCCTTGCTGGATCATCCCTGCGCCCGCCGATTAATTCTTCCAATGCCACTAGCCTTTCCCCAACGCTTGTTCCTCTCTTTAGGGCATTTAAGCTAGGAAAATATTCTGGTTGGGATGCGAATTGTCCTGTGTCTATCTTTTTTGCCCGCTTTAGGGTTATTTGCTCCAACTCGGTAACGATCTTCCAGGTATCGGCGCCCAAAGAATCTGTCATGGAAGAAAGCTCTTCGATATCCAGGGACACATTTAATCTATCGGCCTCTTTTTTTATGAAATCGGTTAGATCCTTTCCCTTAAGCGAGGCGAACTCTTCGAATCTATTGGGTTTTTCTTCAATAAACTTAAACGCGGCTGGGTGTTTTCTGGTTGTACTGATTAATATGGTTGTATCCGTAGAGTCGGTATATTCCTTAAGGAGTTCTTTGAATGCTTTGATATCTTCGAATTCAAAGGGTTCGTCTAGGATGACCAGTTTTTTGGAGCTAAACATTGATTGGTTGGAAAGGAATCCTTTTAGGTTTTCTAAATCCCCCTCTTCTATTAGTGAGAAACGTTCCCTGGGCAAATTGCCCTGCTTCAAGGTATAGGCATCTACAATGTCCTTGAGTTTTCTAAGGCGCCTATAGGAATCGGCGCCGTAGAGCGTAATTAGCATACCCGCATTATATCACCTTGCCTTTTTTGCTAAAGCGGCTTTGATAAATTCCCTAAATAGAGGATGGGGTGATAGAGGACGCGATTTTAGCTCTGGGTGGAACTGCGTTCCCAGGAAGAAGGGGTGTTTGCTCTTGGGAAGCTCCGCTATTTCCATTAAAACCCCATTCGGGGACTTGCCGGAGAAAACAAGACCTTTTTTCTCAAGTTGTTCTATGTACTCTGGATTTACTTCATACCTGTGTCTGTGCCGCTCTGATATCCTGTTTGATCCATAGGCCCTCTTGGCTATGGTGTCTTCCTTGAGGAGGGCTGGATATGCCCCCAGCCTCATGGTACCTCCATATTTTGCTCCCTGGAGCTTCTCCACTTGTTCCGGCATTACATCTATCACGGGGTGTTTGGTTTTCTTATCTATCTCCGTGCTATTGGCACCCCTTAGCCCCGCTACGTTTCTAGCAAATTCAATGGTAGCGAGCTGCATGGAGTAGCAAAGAACAAGAAAAGTGATTTTCTTTTCTCTAGCATACTGAATGGCTTTTATTTTCCCCTCCACGTCCCTTCCCCCAAACCCCCCTGGGACTATAATGCCGTGGTATTTACTAAGCGATCCTTGGTGCCCAGCATCAATCCAATCAATTTGGGGTTTATATCCCATTTCATAAGCTGCGTGTCTTACGGATTCTATTACCGAAAGATATGAATCGGAGAGAATGAAGTTGCCGGTTCCAAAATACTTCCCTACTATCCCGATTTTTACAGTTTTCTTTAGTCTTTTTATCTTATTTACCAGAATAGACCATTCTTTCAGGTCTCTTTTCCTGCTTTTAAGTCCAAGTTTAGAGAGAATGCGCTTGCTGATATCGGCCTTCTCTAGAACTAGGGGAACTTCGTATACATCATCCACATCCGGCGCGGAAATTACATCCTCAACCTCCAGGTTGCAATTCAGAGCGATCTTTTCTTTGCGCTTTTGATCCAGGGGAACCGAAGCGCGCGCCAAAACCATATCTGGTTGAATCCCAGTCGCATTCAGGGTGCGCACCGCATACTGGGTGGGCTTGGTCTTCAGCTCATTATCGTTGTTTCTAAAGGGGAGATAACTTACAAGAATTGTAACAATGTCTTTAGGGTATTTGAGCTTCAAAAAACGGATGGCCTCAAGGAAAAGGATGTTTTGATATTCTCCGACGGTACCCCCGATCTCCACCAAAACTATCTCCGCCTTATCTTTCTTTGCGGCCGCATCAATGTTCTCAATTATCTGCAACGGTATGTGGGGAACAACCTCCACGCATTTACCTCCATAACCGAGGGCCCTTTCTTTATTAATAACCGAAAGGTATACCCTGCCGGTTGTAAGGCAGTTAACTTGGGAAAAATTCTTGTCCAAAAAGCGTTCGTAATTTCCTAGATCTTGATCGCACTCCCACCCGTCATCTAAAACAAAAATCTCGCCGTGTTCGGTGGGGTTCATGGTGCCCGCGTCTACATTGACGTATGGGTCAATCTTGACCGCCGTTATCTTAAATCCCTTTGCTTGGAGGATCTTTCCGATAGAGGCGGTGGCCACACCTTTGCCGACTCCCGACATTACTCCCCCCACAACAAAAATGTATTTTTTATTGGCCACTTATAGGGATAGTGTACTCCATAAACTCTCCCCGGGAAAATAGTGTTTATAACCTCTGGCAGCGAGGACAAAAATGGGCAGATCTTTGCCCCGCCTTAGTGCGACGCATAGGGGTTTTGCATCTCTTGCAGGGCTTGCCCGTACGCCTATAGGCCAGGATAACCTTTCCGTACATGCCCTTTTCTCCAGAGGTATCTCTATAGTCTCCAACAGAGGCTCCTCGAAGACGAATAGCTAGGTGTAAAATCTTCTTTGTGCATTCAAAGATTGCTCGCAATTCTTTTTCCTTAATAGTATTCGCTTTTCTCAAGGGGTGAACTCTAGCACCCCAGAGAATATCGTCTGCGTAAATATTCCCTATCCCCGCAATGACACTCTGGTCCATGAGGGTGAGTTTGATTGATTTCTTGCGTGCCCTGATTCTTCTTGAAAACTCTTTGAATGTGAGTTTGGAATCAAGCGCATCCGGCCCAAGCGCTGTTATGTCTTTGAGCTTCAAAATTTCTTCTTTTTCTCCAAATGCGATGCGTGCAAATTTACGCATATCGGAGAGAGCTATCGTTTTCCTCTCTTGCAAATAAAACAGCGCGTGGATGTATTGATTCACCCGCTCTTCAAAAGAACCTCTCGTTATGGCTTTCGCCTTCCCATTTCTCACACTCCATTCACCAACCATAAGATGCCCCGTCATTTTTTGGTGAATGAGGAGAGCTTTGTTGTCGCTCAAGAGGAATACCACATTTTTCCCGATACGCTCAACTTTTTCTATGCGTAGTCCCTTAATCTTCCTTTTGAATGTCTCGAGGGTAGGAGTTTTAATAAGCTTTGGCCAGTCCGTCCAAAAACTTACAATTTTCTGCCCCCTTACCTTACGGTTTAGATCAGAAACTATAGTTTGAACCTCGGGAAGTTCTGGCACTTTTATATTCCAACTGACCCTTCCGCTTTGGGGATGAGCGTTGGGTCTGTGGGGAGAGTAAAGGAAAAGGTGGTCCCCCTACCCAGGGTTGATTCGACACCAATCTCTCCTCCGTGCTGACGAATGATATTGCGCGCTATATAAAGCCCCAATCCAGTTCCGTCTGCTTTTACCTTTCTGGCATTAGGGGCACGGTAAAATTTGGTGAAAAGTTTATTTATATCCGATGGCAAAATTCCTATCCCAGTATCCTGTACACTTACTTGAATATATGGCTGTTGGGCCAGTTGTTTAATGCGCACGGTGACTGAGCCATCCTTGGAACTATACTTCATCGCATTGTCTATTAAGTTAGAAAGTGCCAACCCCAATTTATTCCTGTCCGCTACGAGTTTTAACTCGCCAAACCCTCCCTTATCAAAGAAAACCCGTAGACCATACTCCCTCGCCACGATTTGGGCATTTGCCAATATCTCCTCCACAAATTTAATGAGATCCACTTCTTCATAGTTGTACCCGAAACGCCCTCCTTCGATTTCTGCTGTATCCAATAGATCGTTGACTGTCTTCAAGAGGTTGGCTGCAGCCTGCACGCCGTTTTTCACCAGCGCCCTATCCTCTTCTGAGATGGCCTGATTTTTACTGAGTCCCTCTAGAGTCCAACTGATAGCGGTCAGCGGAGTACGCAGTTGGTGAGCTGCGACGGACACAAAATCTGATTTGGAGCGTATTAATTCAGTTTCTCTAGTGTGGTCCCTCACAACCTTAACGAACCCCAGGAGACGATTGTCTTTATCTAAGATACGATCGGTTGAGACTCTAAATTCCCTGGTTGGATTGTCAAAAGATATGTCTATTACCTGCGGGTATTTATCGGGTTCGCTCCTCCTAATAACGGCTGGGGCCAAGGAGGGAAAAAGAGTTTGAACAAAGGTTTGATATTCCCTTTCGCTCGCTTTCTCGGGACCGATAACCTGTCCCAAAACTTGAGTTTTTGATAAACCGAAGGTCTTCTCCGCCGCGGCATTGAAAACCAACACCCTGAAGTCATTGTTGTATGCAATGACCGCATCTTCCAGGTTGGTAACGATACTTTCGAGGCGTCCATACGATATTTTTTCTCCCCAGCCCCTTAGAACATTATTGTATTCATGCCACATCAAAACCCCTCCCAATGTTAGAAATACCCCAGAGAATACCCAAAACCACAAGCTCAATCCCATGGCAAAGAAATTTGCTCCCAAAAGTATTAGTGAGACGCACGGAATTATGTAAAGGTAGCGCATCTCTGGTATACGCAGATTATGTAGGAGTCTAATTGGCTTCTGCCCCCAATTCATTAACTGTATTATAGCGTCAAAAGAGCCTGTTAGCTTCTTGCCTAACCTCTTCGACCCTCTTGAGGAGAGTTTTAAAGCCTAGTTTTTCTAAACATTCCCAGACCTCTTTGCTCTTTAGGGGGTTACCTACCTCAAAAATACTTAGGTCGTCCGGGGAGGGAACATCCTTGATTAACGTAGCTAATTTTTTGGACATAAAAGCACTTTCTCTGCCTGTCTCTAGTTTTTCCCCTAACACGGGTTTATCCTTTTTAATCTTTTCAATGTTCTCGTATATGCCCTCCACGGTTTTAAACTCCTTCAGCAACTCCCCTGCGTTCTTGGGCCCAATCCCATTTACTCCCGGAATGTTGTCGGAAGTGTCTCCGACCAGCCCTTTATAGTCGGCTAAATTGCCAGGATCAACGCCGAAACGCTCTTTCACTTCTTTTTCTCTGTATATGGCCGTCTCTGTTATCCCCTTTTGGGGAATTTGAGCAAAAACCTTGCCGTCCTCAACCACCTGGAGAATGTCTAGATCTCCCGACATAATTTCTACCTCCACCTTTTCGCTACCAAACTTGGTAGCGAGGGTGGCGATTAAATCATCGGCTTCGTACCCAACGGCATCTATTGGATATACTCCAAAGCACCGCAGGAGTTTGGGGGCTTCTTGAAGCTGAGCGATTAGATCATCTGGTGTGGGCTGACGGGTAGCTTTGTATGCGTCATATTGTTTTTTGCGGAATGTGGGTTCTTTGCGATCAAAAGCCGCTATCGCGTAGCGAGGGGTTTCTTCCTTGAAAAGTCTAATGAGGACGCTCGCTAGTCCATAGAGGGCTCCCGTTGGTTGCCCCCCTGGGCCAGCGAGAGGAGGGAGAGCGTGATATGCCCTATGGATTAGGGAGTTAGCGTCAATTAACAGTAATCTGTCTTTCGTTTTCTCTTGCACCATGTTTAAACTTTATCCAAACCGTGCCCTTGGGTAAAATCTCCTTCACTTTATCAGCCCACTCAATTAAAACAATATTTTGACCTTTAAACACCTCTTTTACGCCCAACTTTTTTAGATCAGATGCCCTCACTCTATAGGCGTCTATGTGATATAGGTTTTGAAAATTACTTTTACTCAATGGAAAGCGTTTGATTATCAAAAAGGTAGGACTCAAAATTTTCTTCCTCACTCCCAACGCCCTAGCAAATGATTGGACGAAAGTGGTTTTGCCCACTCCCAGATCTCCGGATAGGGCCAAGACCAATAGTTTGTTTCTATTAGTAAACCCCTTTGCCAGTTCCTTAGCGAGAAGCCCTGTTTCTTTTGCACTTTTGGTTTTAATTGTCATTAGTCGTTCTTTCTAATTACGAACCACACTAGTGCGCTCGATATCAGGGCAATCGATGTCCCAATCAGTACGGGCATAACGCCTGGTTGGTAATCTATCCTCCCAAATTCTAAAGCGTTTTCTCCCAAAGATCCTCTTTGGGGAGGCTCCTCTATAAAGCTTTCTGCCGTTACTATCTCCTCCTCGCTGATGTTGGATGTATAGCTTAGTTGATCTAATGTTTCGTTTTGTGAATTGCGTAAAAAAATCGTATCTCCATCATTGTTTAGAGCAATGCCCGTCAGCGCTCTCCCAAGCTCTATTGTTTCTCCTGGGGGTATCGCACCAACACCATTTAGATTAAATACTTTTCCTCCCGAGTCCACCAAGCTTAAACCATTGGGGTTGATTTCCGTATCGCCTGCGTTGATTAACCTAATCCACTCACTTTGGGTATCGTCTCCTGAGGGGTTGGGGAAGAGTTCTTTAATGAAGATCATTAAACCAACTTGCTGGGTGGAAGTCCTAAGTGTTTTCTGGCGCTTTCACTGATAACGCGTCCTGTGGAGGTACGTTTAATAAATCCTAACTTCATTAAGTATGGTTCGTAAACTTCTTCCATGGTCGCAGTATCTTCGTTAAGCACAGCCGCTAAGTTTTTTATGCCTACTGGCCCTCCCCCAAACTTTTCCACTATGACTTTTAAGAAGCTCCGGTCGGGCGCTTCTAACCCCAATGAGTCTATGTCGAGGAAATCCAACACTTCTTGGGCAACTTCTTCGTTTATGCTCTTCTCGCCGTGCACCTCCATATAATCTCTGGCGCGACGCAAGAGTCTATTGGCAACTCTCGGAGTGTAACGGGAGGCTTTGGCTAAAACTCCGGCTCCTTCTTCCGTTATGTCCATACCTAAAATCTTAGCGGATCTTTTAATAATCTCTTTGATGTTTTCCTCGCTGTAATACTCAAGCTTGAATGTAGCCCCAAAACGAGAACGTAGAGGAGCCGATAAGAGATTTACTCTGGTTGTCGCCGCAAGAAGGGTAAAAGGGGGAAGATCTAGGGAAATCGTCCTGGCTCCTGGGCCTTTCCCAATAACAATATGGAGCTTGCGAGATTCCATGGCGGGATAGAGAACTTCTTCGATCATCTTGTTTAAACGATGGGCTTCGTCAATAAAGAGAATTTCTCCCTCTTCCAGGTTCGAAAGAATCGCGGCTAGGTCTCCTACCTTCTCTATGGCCGGGCCAGAGGTGGTTTTAATGGTTCCTCCTAACTCCTTGGCTATTAACTTTGCAAGAGTAGTTTTTCCTAAACCAGCTTGTCCATATAGGAGAAGGTGATCAACGACCTCTCCGCGCATTTTGGCGGCGTCAATAATAACCCTCAAGTTCTTTTTAACTTGCTCTTGGCCTATATAATCTCCCCACTGCTTAGGACGCAGAACCACATCTATGGCCTGCTCATCATTATTTTCTTGGTTAGGGGTATCGCTCATGACTATTGACAATGTCTTCTGTTTGTGTTAGGGTGGCTCACGATAGAGTTTGCGGCCTGCGGGCACATTCTGGAATCTCTTTTAGTCATACGGATATCTTGGCTCCGGCTGAGGTAATCCTCGAAGAGGCTCTATAATTTTCCTTCGGGAAGCCCACAATTCTGCCCGCAGACCCCTGACTCTATCCTTATTTTACAGACGAGACGGACCAATTAATAGGGCCCGTTACTCTTTCCACCTCCTCTATGGTGGTTATACCAGAGAGAGCTTTCAGAATACCGTCTTCTTGCATATAAACCATGCCTTTGGCCCTGGCAGCTTTGCGGACCCTAACTTCGCTGATTTCTTTTCCTAAGATTTCCGCCATTTTCTCGTCAAAAGTTAGGAGCTCAAAAATACCGATTCTTCCCTCAAACCCCCTATTGCAGGACACGCAACCGACATTCTCGTAAAGTTTGATTTGGGAGGGTCTTTTCACTTTTTCTGGAAGTTGCCCCTTGAAAGCATCGAATTTTTCCTCGAGTTCTTTTTCAATTTTCACCGGACGTTTACACTTCTCGCATAATTTTCTCACTAACCGTTGGGCTACGACCAACCTTAGCGCCGATGCCAGGCTGGGAATTTTTGCTTTAAGATCTACCAAGCGAGGAATGGCTCCAGGAGCGTTGTTGGTGTGAAGTGTTGAGAAAACCAAATGTCCGGTTAGGGCCGCATCTATGGCAGTGGTTGCCGTCTCTGAATCCCTAATTTCTCCAACTAGAATCATATCTGGATCCTGGCGCAAGATGGAACGTAATCCTGAAGCAAAGGTGTAGTTTTCCTTCGGGCGCACCTGGGTCTGCTGGACTCCCCCTAGATGATATTCTATAGGATCTTCAATGGTGATTATCTTCACCTCCGGTGATGAGTTGTGCTTCAAAAAAGCATAGAGGGTTGTGGTCTTACCGCTCCCGGTTGGGCCAGTGACTAGAATCATTCCATTGGCTTCTTTGAGAAAACGCTCGATGATTTTTAAATCATCTTCTCTCAATCCCAGATCTGCCATATTCAAATCGACTGTGCTAGGGTCAAGCACCCTCATCACGACAGCCTCGCCAAACTCCGAGGGGACAACTGACAATCTGACTTCTACGTCTTTTCCCTTGAATCTTTTAACCGTGAAGCGCCCATCTTGAGGTTCGTCTTTAATGTTAAGCTTGAGGCTCGCTAGGAGTTTGAGGCGACCGGCAATACGCCTACTTATCTCCTCTGATATGCGCGCGATGTCATATAACATTCCGTCCACCCTGTACCTCAACTGCACACCCCCCCTTCCGGGTTCGAGATGAACGTCCGAAACCTTCAAAGAAAGAGCATCCGCCAATATTTTAACCAGCGCGTCTGTAGTTTGAGTGTCTGTATCAATTTGAGCAATATCCTCGGATGCCGCTTCTATTGTTTTAATATTTTCCTTGGATTGGAGAGCCCCTTCCGAGAGTGATATTTCCGAGACAATTTCCACTTGATTTTCTGGACGGATAGAAAGATAGTGCTTCCACACTTCCTCCAGTCCCAAGAAAGAAACGATAAATGTTTCTTTTTTAAGTTTTTGCTCGTCCAGAAAAAGACTGAGCTTTTCAAACTCGCTGGTTTTGGACGAATAAGTTGCCACCTTGACTTTATTGTTCTCCTTGGCGAAGACAACCGCTTTGGTTTCCCTAGACAGGGCTTCTGGAAGCAATTCGAGGGCTGCCCTATCTACTACTTGGTGTTTTATATCCAAATAGGGGAGATTCTCATCGAGGGCTCTACGCATAGCGTCTCTTTCTTCTGCATCTTTTTGAAGGGATTCTAACTTTGCCTCTATGGGTTGTTGACTAAACTTGAGCATCCAAATTGTTTATCTAATAATAGTCCCTTTGGACGTTAGCAAAAAGCCCTTGGGGGAGTAAGATATAGGAGATATGTCCGGACACAATAAGTGGTCACAGATTAAAGACAAAAAGGCTAAGAATGATCAGGGTAAGGCCAGGCTTTTCTCAAAAATGGCTAATGTAATTTCCATAGCTGCTAGAGGAAATCCAGATCCAAAATTTAACGCAGCCTTGAGGAGCGCCGTTGATCAGGCTCACAAACACAACATGCCCCAGGCAAACATCGACAGGGCAATCCATCGCGCCATCGAGGCGGGAGATTTAGAGGAGTTGCTAATAGAAGCGTATGGGCCAGGGGGCATTGGCATTCTCATAAAAGCTATAACCGACAACCGCAACCGTACCGTACCGGAGATAAAAGTCATTTTAAAAAACCACGACATTAAAATGGCTGAGCCGGGAGCTCTGATGTGGGCGTTTGAAAAAAACGATGATGGATATATCCCTAAATTTAACAACCCTCCTTCTTCAGGATTAAAAGAAGTGATTAATCAATTAGTTGAAGCCATAGAGAATCACCCAGATGTAGGGGCGGTTTACACATCCTTAGGAAAATGAAAATTTTAGGCATAGATCCGGGCACTACTCGTACTGGATATGGGTTAATAGAAAAAACCCGTGGAGTAAGGTTGATCGCCTGTGGACTTATTAACGGTGAAGGAATAGAAAAAGAAGATCGCCTCTCACACCTTGAGAGGCAAATGCAAAAATTGGTGCGTGTTCATAAACCTGACCTTGTTTGCCTAGAAAAACTTTTTTTCTCAAAAAACAAAAAGACCGCCTCCAGCGTGTCCGAAGCGAGAGGAGTGATCCTTTTGGTTTTGCAAAAAAACAAATTGGAGCTCATGGAGTTTGGCCCCAGTGAGGTAAAATCCGCCGTTACGGGCAATGGAAGCGCTAGTAAACAAGAGGTTTCCCGAGCGGTCGCCTGGACTTTGGAGGTTAAAGATATCCCTGGCCCCGATGATGTTTCCGACGCCTTGGCTATTGCCTTAAGGGGAGCTTTTGATATCTCGTCAAAAAGGGCTTGACACCCCGCTTTTCTCGAATATACTTTCGCTAGTCTGGGCTTTGCTTCTTCCTGCAAAGTCCCCAAAAGGTCGTTTTTGCAATCACTTAATAAAAACAATGGAGCTTAAGGAAGAGGTCCTTCTTGATGGTCAGTTTGGCGAATTCGGAGACGATGACTCGGATGACGATACTAACAAGGTTGTCCCCGAAGATGACGAGAAGAAGAAGGATGATGGTTCGGATGCTGATCCGGACATAGATACAGATTTGGATTTAGACGAAGAGGAGTAACGTAAGCTAACAAAGCCGCTCTACAATAGGGCGGCTTTGTTTTAGAATATAGATACGCACTATGTTTCCCCATTGGAATAAAAAAAAGATTCTCCAGGTTGGCCTTATTTTTTTTGCTCTGGGAGTCCTTTACGTGAGCTACATTTATTTCACTACCGAGCTTCCTGAAGCGGAGGACTTGGCTAATTTGAGTGTCCCTGAGTCAACTAGGATATATGACCGCGAAGGTAAGGTTCTTTTTTATGAAGTATACAAGGATGAAAAGCGTACCGTTATTCCCGCCGAGCAAATCCCAGATGCTATACGCCATGCGACCTTAAGTATGGAGGATGGCTCTTTTTACTCTCACGGCGCTTTTGATTGGAGGGGATTACTCCGTGCCGCCTTCGTTAATCTAATTAGCGGACGCATATCTCAGGGGGGGTCAACGATCACTCAGCAGCTTGCAAAGAATACCTTTCTGACATCAGAGAGAACGCTTACTCGGAAGCTAAGGGAAGCTTTTTTGGCCGTGAAGCTAGAGCAAAAATATTCCAAGGATGAGATTTTAAATCTTTACCTTAACCAGGTGCCTTATGGCCCAACTATTTACGGAGTAGAGTCGGCGTCCGTAGCCTATTTCAATAAATCGACTAAGGATATTGACCTCAACGAGGCGGCTACATTGGCAGCTCTTCCCAAGGCCCCTAGTTATTATTCTCCCTGGGGATCACACAAGGATGGTTTAAGAAATCGCAAAAATTTCATCATTAGTCGCATGAAAGAGCTCGGATATATTGACCAACAACAGGTTTCCAGCATACCCGAAGATCTCCCCGAGATACAGCCTCAACCCGAGGCGGGAATTAGAGCGCCTCACTTTGCTATCGCGGTCCAAGAATATTTACGTGACAAATATGGAGAAGATGCTTTACGCACGGGAGGGCTCAAGGTAACGACAACTATGAACTGGGAGATGCAGCAAATCGCACAGGACGCCGTTAAGGTAAATGTGGAGCGCAATAAAGAGGTTGCGGGAGGGCACAATGGAGCACTTCTAGCTATGGACCCAAAAACTGGCCAGATATTGGCTATGGTCGGCTCCCGTGATTATTTTGCACCTCCCGAGCCGGAGGGTTGCAACGAGGGCGTAAACTGCGCTTTCGAAGGAAACTTCAATGTTCCTCTTCAAGGGCTACGTCAACCTGGATCCTCATTTAAACCCTTTGCTTATCTAACCGCCTTCCAGGGAGGATTTACTCCAAACACACTTCTTTGGGACGTTAAGACGGAGTTCTCCGTGGCGTGTCCTCCAAGTTGTTATAGCCCCCACAACTTTGACCTGCGCTTCAGGGGTCCCGTTACTATGGCGGAAGGCCTTGCCCAATCTATTAACGTTCCGTCCGTCAAAACGCTATACCTAGCCGGCCTTGAAAGAACCATGGACAATGCTCTCCGTTTTGGCATTACTACCTTCGATGATCCAAATCGTTTTGGCTTATCCCTTGTGCTTGGAGGCGGAGAAGTACGGATGATTGAATTGCTAAGTGCTTATGGTGTTTTGGCCACGGAGGGCACATACCACAAGCCCGTATTTATACTCAAGGTGGAGGATCCGAAGGGGAAGGTTCTTGAGGAATACAAGGATGATGGCAAGCAGGTGGTGGATCCTCAATACCCTAGGCTGATCAATGAAATCCTCTCCGATGTGGGGTTACGCTCCGGCCTTTTCACGGCAAGTTTGCCTCTTACCCAGGTTCCTGGTTATCAGGTAGCCCTCAAAACTGGTACCACCAATGACTACGTAGACGCTTGGACCTTTGGCTATACTCCAAACCTCGCGGTTGGCGTGTGGGCGGGAAACAATAACCGTCAACCGTTGGGGCAGGGAAGCAGTAGCATTCTGGCGGCTATCCCAATGTGGCACTCTTTTATGTCTAGGGCTCTTCCTAAGTTGCCTGTAGAGTATTTTAACCGCCCCGATCCAGCGGTTGGATCTTCGCCCACCATGAACGGCCAGTTGCTAGGGGGGGAATATCACAACATCCTATATTATCTGGGGCGCCAAAATGATTCCCAATATCCGGGGTGGGAAACGGGCGTTCAATTATGGCTTACTCTGAATCCCAAACCGACTCGCTTTCCGGCTGTTAAGGAGGGATCAAATGCGAAGATCGATAGCGAGCTAAATATAGAATTCTTGACGCCGGATAACGGAGATAAGGTTAACCAGACTTTTGTTTTGCGCGCTAAGGTTTCTAGCAAAAATAAAATTACTGCCGCAAGGGTTTATTTAGATGATTCTCTTAAGGCCGAATACTCTGGAAATTTTGGGAAATCTCTTTCTATTAAGGAAGATCTAATTGGGGGCGGAATACCCCAGAGCCGGATAAGGATAGAGGTCAACGACGAAGATGGAAATTTACAATCTAACGAGATAATAGTTTTCTTCTAGGGTTTAATCGGCATGAGGATATAAAAATATCCGGTCTCTTCTGGTGATTTAATAACTGCCGGGTGCTCTTCTCCATTTAGGCCAAGAATAATATTTCTGCTTTGACTTCCCTTAATCCCATCTAGGAGAAATTGCCAATTAAAAATGACCTCTGTGTCTGGTCCGTCCACCTTAACCGGGAGCAAGAATCTGTTTTCTCCGATAGAGCTATCGCTTGATAAAATCTCCAGGGTCTTTTTGTCTTTGGTGCGTAATGTTACTTCGCTGTTTCTTCCCGAAAAAGAGCTAGTTAATTTGAGCCCGTTTATCAATTCCTCCCGATCAACCGTTACGCTACTTTCAACCTCCTTGGGAATAATAGCCTTGTAGTCCGGGAATTTGCCCTCTATCAATCTTGAGACCATAGAGAGGCTTTCTGTTTGAAATAAAACCTGGGTCTCGTCGGTGTATATTCGCACACTCTCCTTGTCTTCTACGATACGGAGAAGCTCTTGGGCTGCTTTAAGGGGGACTGTTATCATAAACCCTCTGGAGAATGTGTTCTTAACTTGTTTCCCTGACAGAATGGCTTCGGCAAGGCGAAAACTATCTGTCCCCACTATTTTTATCCCAGTTGGTTCAACTGCGAATAGGACACCCCCGATTTCTGGGCGCAAGTCTGATATTTCAACCGCCACGGCGGTCTTCTGCGCAGCGCTTTTCAAGAGCTCCCCCTGGATCTCTAAATATTCCTTCCTGTCATTAATGGTTGGGATTATAGGAAAATCTTTTGTGTCGAGTCCCTGAACACGAGCTTCGTAATTATCCGTTTTAATGATTAAGTTGGTGTTTTTAACCTCCAAATTAATCCTCTCGCTGGATATGTTGTTTACTATTCCCGACAGGGTGGAGAAAGATACGGCTATTTCGCCCTCTTCAATAATCTTTCCAAAAACGATTTTAGTTGTGGCTAACTCAAGATTGGTGGTGGATAGTTTAATTTGACCATTACGCGCCTCGAAAAGCACTGTTCCCAAAACGGGAAGGTTGGTTGTTGTCCCCACGCCTCTTCCTACGGTGTCCAATCCCGACTTGAGATTACTCTTTAAAATAATTAGTTTCATGATCTTTATAGATAGTAGTAGTGGCTGTTAATATGTGGAGAAGTGTCGCCGGCCCTCATTTCCACTGTTATTTTTCTACATTTTGAATTTAACATTTTGTTGACGAGGCTGGGATCAATCCCGCTGGGGTTCCACATCATTCTTTTAAAGTTATTTGTTCTAGACATGTATTTCATAAAAACCTAACAGCCCTTACCCAAATTTATTAACATCCTCTTTGATCAAAACAAGCTTTTGGCTTAAGTCGGGGTTGTTACTAACACTCACGGCGACCTTCTTACACGCATAGATAGCAGTAGTGTGGTCTCTTTTCCCAACCCTACTTGCGATATCGGGATAAGACATACTAAGAAGCTCTCGCAGTAGATACATAGAAATCTGACGAGGCTCAACATACTCTTTGTTTCGAGAGCGGCCAACTAAATCATTAGGAGAAATTTCAAAGAATGCGGCCACGGCTTTAATGATTTGGTTAGGCGTGGCTCTGGAAGCTGATTTATTAGTTACTTCGGAGATAATTTTTTCGGTGGTCGCCGTATCTAGGGCTCGTTTATACGTTATTTGGTGAAAAACGAGCTTGTTGAGAATCCCTTCAATCTCGCGGATGTTCTTTTGGACTCTTTTGGCCACCAACTCAACGACTTTATCATCCAACTCAACGCCTTTTTCTTGAAGCTTGGCTTTAGCAATGGCCAAACGAGCCTCAAACTCAGGAGCGCTTATATCCGCAATCATTCCGCCCTCAAAACGAGAGCGCAGGCGCTCTTCAAGGGTGGGAATGGATGCTGGAGGGCGGTCGGAAGAGATAATTATTTGCTTATTATTCTCATGAAGGGCGTTGAAGGTGTGGAAAAACTCTTCTTGGGTCTTTTCTTTACCACCCAAAAACTGGATATCGTCGATTATAAGAACGTCTACATTGCGGTAGGTATTTTTTATATCCTCTGCGCGGCGATTTCTGATGGCCCACAGAACGTCATTAGTAAATTTCTCGGAAGATACATATTTCACCCCCACCTTGTTATCCGAACGACTACGGATTTCATTACCGATACCTTGGAGAAGGTGAGTTTTCCCGAGCCCCACACCTCCGTATATAAAGAGAGGATTGTATTTTGTGCCGATACTTTCAATCACCGCCTGCGCAGCCGAGAAGGCCAACTCGTTAAAGGAACCCACAACAAATGAATCCATGGTGTGTTTGGGATTGAGGTTGGTCTCCGGGTCAACGCGCATTTCTTGAAACGCAAGCTGTTTTTCATCTTGATATTCTCTGGTCTCCCTGCGCCTCTTATTAATCGCTCTTTGAGAAAGACTTCCTTCAACTACATACTCAACGTGTTTGGTTGTCCCGTTAATGGAGCGCATAGAGCCCAAAATCAATTTATGATATTTCGTTTCCACCCACTCCTTGGCAAAGTTATTGGGGAGAGCCACTAGGGCGGACCCTTCGCTGTTTTCTATTAAGCGACTGTTTTTGAGCCAGGTCAAAAAATTCGGTTTCGATATTCTAAGCTCAATGTCCGAGAGCACTGTTCCCCACAATTGCTCTAGGCCGTTGACCTCAGGAGCCTGGTTTTCCATAACTCAATCTTATTAAACAAAAGTCACTCGTCAAACATCTCCCCAAAGCACCTAATGTGAATTAACTGTGGAGAGAGGACAAACATTAACAAAACCTCACTTTATGGATATAATAACGCCGCTATGCCAAAGAGAACCTATCAGCCCAGTAAACGCAGAAGGGCAAAAGCCCACGGGTTTATGAAACGCAAAAGCACCTCGGGGGGCAAGGCAGTCTTGCGTCGCCGCATTTCCAAAGGGAGAAAGAAGTTAACGACCTAGTTAAAGGAGTGCTCTCCAAAAAGCTTAAATTATCGATCAAAGAGTTCCCCAAAGGAGGCAATTTTTGCTTTAGGGGAGATAAACTTTCTATAAAAAAAGCTCCTAATAAGTATGATTATTCACGTCTGGGGGTAGTGATTAGTAAAAAAACCAGTCCCAAAGCAACTGTGCGTAACTGGATTAAAAGAGTAATCTACGATTTTTTTAGGGAACACTTAGAAAAAGTTCCCGAGGGGATAGACTTGCTAGTAGTAATCGGTGGCCATATCATAGAGGCTAACTCTGACATTAAAGATGCGCTTAACGCAGAATTAGAGAAGGGATTCAAAGCGCTTAAATAACTTATGAAAGCATTTTTCACGGCAACGCTATATAGACCTCTTTTTAATGCCCTTGCATGGCTTTACGAGAACATTGCTTTTGAAGATCTGGGGATGGCCATCATTTTGTTAACCCTCGGGGTGCGCCTTTTGCTTTTCCCCCTATTCCACCAAACGGTTAAGCATCAGAGGATAACCCAAAATCTCCAACCAGAGATTAAGCGCATTCAAAAACATCATAAGGAGGATAAAGAAACCCAGGCGCAAAAAATAATGGAGTTATACAATGAACACAAGGTTAATCCCTTAACTCCCCTCCTAGCCCTACTTGTTCAAATCCCAATCGTCATTGTTCTTTATAGAATCTTTATGAATGGGTTTTCGGCGGAAGCCCTTAATCTTTTATATCCATCGATTACCCTGCCAGAGTTACCAAACCAGACATTTTTGGGATTGATTGATTTGGGGCAGAGTAACATATGGCTAGTGGGGTTTGCCGCCTTGGCTCAGTATGTCCAAGGGAAACTCTCTTTGGCCAAAAAGAAAGGAAAAAGTAAGGAGCAACCCTCTAAAGCAGAGAAGGTTGGCCAGAATATGGTGACATTTATGCCAATCTTGACAGTCGTAATCCTTTTCAACCTGCCGGCAGCTATAGGGCTCTATTGGGGTACCACTACCGTGTTTTCCATCTTCCAACAGCTCATAGTGAACCGTTCCCTTAACAAAGAGGAGGGAAAGAAGCTATTATTAGGCAGCCATGGAAAAAGCCAGGGAGAAAATAAGGGAAATATTTGATTGGATAGGCTTTGATGAACTAAAAGTTGAGATAATCCAAGAGGAAAATCGCATATCGATCTCTATAAAAGACAAAAGCATTTCTCAGGGGAGAATCCCTGAGTTAGTGGATTCGTTAACTCACCTAGCCCGTCAGATTGCCCGCAAAGAAGGCGGAGATCACGTGTTAGTCGACATAAACGACTATCGAAAAGATAGAGAATCTTTGATTATTAAATTAGCCAGAGTGGCTGCGAGGAAGGCGGTGGCCACCAAAGAGCGGGTGCCGTTGCCGTCAATGAATGCTTATGAACGCAGAATCGTACACACCGAACTGTCTATGCGTCCAGACGTCGAGACGGAAAGCGACGGAGAAGATAGAGAAAGGCACGTGGTGGTGAGACCCACCGACTTTTAGGAGACGCTCTCTAGCGACTCTTCGTTTTCTTCAGCACCCCCTTCACTTTCATTATCGGGCGGGGTAACCCCCAACTCTTCCTCCCAAAGTTCGAAGTCATCATTCGCCCCCTCATCTTCCTCCTCCTCTTCTTCCCCCTCAACGCTCCCTTGTGGGGAAGTCCCGGCGGAGGCATTGGCTTTGCGTATTAACAGTATTAAGTTAATAGTTCTAATGGGCGCTATTTCCACAATGGGGATGAGCTCAATGAGGTTGGCCACCCCCCACTTAGCTAGGGACTTTGGAACATGAACCCCCTTCATGGTTATCCATACGGTAACCCCAAACCATACAACCATATCGAAAAATATAAAAAGAGGACCCAAAAACAAAAGAGGACCAGTAACCATCTCCAAAATGTCACTTGGTAAAACCAAAAGAACAATGAAAGTAGCCTCGCCTATAGATATTGGTTTCTCGCCGTCCCCCATACTAGCCTTTCTCCGCTAGGAGCTCTTCGGGATTGGTTGTAATTAGCTTATTCTCAAAGAAAGAGGGAACTATCCTAATGGCCACGCGTTTTAACCCGGCTATAAAGAGCCCCTGCCCCACATCCGCCTCCAGGAGATAGCTACGTTCCACATTAGTGAGATCAAATGCCTTGCCCACCAAGTCTATAGCAGCGGGCGATTGTTTAAGGAGAAGCTGTAATGAAGAGTTGGTGATGATGGGTCTGCCGTAGGGCGATCCCAAGAAATCCTCTACGTCCTGGGTGATGGTGGTTATTCCGAGATAGTATTTGCGCGCTCGCTTGGCTAACCCGTACAGAAAAGAGGCACTGTCTTCATTTTTCATCAGCAGCCAAGCCTCATCAATAACCATCATGCGTTTCTTTAGTTCAGCCCGAATAAGGCTCCAGATGAAGTTTAAAATGATATACATGGCGATGGGGCGCAACTCTTCTTCCAGATCCCTGATAGAAAAGACAATAATGCGATTTTCTATATTTACATTAGTCGGCTGGTTAGTGAAGCCGGCGTAACTGCCTTTGGTAAACCGATACAATCGTTCAGCCATTCCTTTGGCGCCGTCGGTATCACGGAGCACCGACTCCAAGTCTTCAAGCAGAGGGGGAGTTTTCTTGGAAAAATCTTGTCCGGCGATTATGTCTCTGGAAGCGTATGTTTGAGTAATGGCTTGGTCTAAAAGAGATTCTTCTTCCGGGGTAACTTTTCCCAACATAAGCTTTACCAGCCCAGTTAAGTTAACTATATGACTTTTCAGAACCTCATTGGGGCTTTCCCCCTCGGGAATAATGGGAATATCAAAGGGATTAATGTGGCTGCTCGAATCCAGAGAGATTTTAAAGACTGCCCCACCCACCTCTTCGGCTAGGCGGATATATTCATCCTCCGGGTCAATTACTATAATTTCCGTTCCGAGCATAAGGCTGCGGAGAATATCTAACTTGGCCGCATACGACTTGCCAGAACCGGCCTTAGCGAAGATAGTCATATTTGCATTTTCCAGGGAGAAGCGGTCAAAGATAATTAAAGAATTATTGTGAAGATTGATCCCATGCATCACTCCCTCATCCGAGGTCAGGCTGGACGATACAAACGGAAAAGCGGAGGAAACAGGTCCTGAGTTAAGAGGAGAATGGATGCCGAGAGAATCTTTGGCTATGGGCATGGTCGAATCAAATCCTTTTAAGTGTTCAAACTGAGCAGATCGGACGTTAATCAATTTTGTATCCAGGGTATTAATAATGTCTGCTTCCAAACGATCAAGCTCTTTCTCGGAATCTGCATAAATTGTGATGTATATAGCCGTATCGAAAAACCTTTCCTGCGATTGGAGAAGACCATCGCGCAGACTTTCTGCATCAGCTAGCGCGGTTTCCAAAGAGGGATCGCGTACCAGCCCCCTTTGGGCGTTATCCGTAATTTGGGACTCTATCTGAGCCACTTTTTTGCGGAGGTTGCGCAATACGACTCCAGTATCTGTGGGGTGGATGAACATAGAAACGTCCATTGTTTCGGGAAGATTCACGATGGGCGCAAGCCAGCCAGTCGTCAGGTAACGGGGGTAGTTAAAAACAAATAGAGTTTTTGTATACTTCTCGCCAATTTTCAAATAGCTCGGCTTAACTTCCAGGGACGATGGAGCGATAAGCTCGTCTACCCCCTCTGCTCCTTTTGCACCCTTCTGCCCAACTTCCTTGCCTCGGGTTTCAACAGTTGTGGGATTATATGTGTTAAAGAAAAGTTCAAGCAGTTCCGGATCTTCTAAGGGGATGGCTCTTAAGCCGATTTTGTGAAGGCTAGATAAAATTTGCTCTACTCTCTGGTGAAGTTGTTCAATGTAAGCAGAGTGAGTTTGTTCTTCGCCAACGAGCTCTTCGTTTAGTTGCGGAGAAGGGCCCTTCTTATTTTTTCTGAAAAGTTTATCTACGAAGGAGACAGCATCTTCTGCGCTAGGTAATCCGGTTGGATTATACGGTACAACTACGAAAAAACTCTTGGCCACGATGGCGCTTTCTTCCACGAAAGAATCAACAAACTTAACGTATTCTTCAATCTGAGTCCTAACTAGAGGATTATCCTCATTGTCTAAATGGCTAGCGAGATTCTCCAGATATGCCTCCACGTTCAGTTTTCTGGAGTGAACATGAATTTGGAGCGAAAAGTCCAATGCATTGAGTAGATCCCGGTAACCGTTGATTATAAGCTCTTGTTCCTCCTCCGATTTCAGGTCAAAATTCGTCCCATCTACCAATATAACCTTTCGCAAAGAACCATCCTTGAGATATACGATCCCATTGCGGATAGTTTTTATGGGGATTAGATCTTGTGTACGTCCTCCAGTGGGGTCAGCCATATTACATGAATTATACGCTAAGCCTTTATGATCTGTAATCTATGCGCCTTGCCACCTCACGTTCCCCGGTGATTTGGCGTACAGCCTCAAACCTTTCTTTGAACTGGGAAAAACTTTGAGCTCGAGCCGGGAGGGCCTTTTCTCTTTTGGGAATGGCATTTTTGGATGTATTGATCTGCTGCCATAGGTTTTTAATTCCCTTGAAATCCGGTTTGGGCAAAGAGGAACCCTTTGGGGGTTTGGGCTCAACGGTTTTGATCTTCCCGAGGGGGATGGGTTTTGCCTGCTCCTTGGGGCGGAAGATATACACGCTCGGAGCCCAGATACTTTGAAAGAGCGCTTTTATGAATATGGAGATTGGTCGGCCATTCACTTTCCCAAAGGCCAATACCCCACCAGCTCCTATTATTGGTATGGACATAATGGCCCAGAACCACAACTCTGATACGAAAAGAAGTATGGCGGATATGCCTACAGTTGTTCCAATGTATGCAAATTGACGGAGGCTCAAGGGACCAACTACCTTATCTTCAGTTTCTATAAATTGAGGGACTTGAAACTGCATTATTGAGGCAAATCTTTTAGGTTGACCACATTATCTGGGTTAATGTTCTTCTTGGGTTCTGCTTTGGAAGTTGGTTTTGGTGTCCCGGAGAATGGGTCCGGAGCGACTTCGGGGGCGCTGTAGTGGACAACCTGCGCTTTTTCTTTCCCCACGCGAGTGGTCTGGGGTTCTTCGTTCGGAGTATTAATCCCTATCTCGAGGCGTGCTACGGGAGTAGATTCGTCCACATTGGGGTTACTAGTTTCCGGAGTATAAAAACTGGGGCGCACCAAACCATTGGGATATCCACCACCCGTTTGAATGGGGGTAGGTTCCGAGGAGACACGCTTGTGCATAACAAGAGGGGCTACTTGAGTTTGATCCGGTACGGACTTAATAGGTACGGTTGCAATGTCTTGATGGGGAGGTTCAACTTGCGTTACTTGCTCTGCCTCGGTGATAGTCGGGGCAGTAACCCGCTCGACTTGTGTTTGGAGAACCATCCTTGGTACGTCTACAATATCCAATTTGAAGCCGTAGACTTTGTTTAATTCTATAGCTAAGGGAGGCAATATTATTTTGTGATCTATCTCCTGTGCTATCTCTGCGGCGATTCTGGGATCTATATTAGCTTCTTTGACTATTTGAGATGGAAGATCTTTTGGGAAAATAAGTCCTAAAAGAAGATATCCCAAACTTCTCCCGACACCAGCAGTGCGCTCGTCACTTAGGTGGTAATCTCCACAAATAGAAATCACAAGTTGTCGGTTATCTTCAGAGAAAAAAGCATCCTTAATAATGTCCGTCATGGAGTCCATTCTCCTACTTATTTTTTCGTTATCGAACATTTTGTTAATCAAAGATAATTTATGGGGTTGGTATAAACCATGATCCAAGACCGGCGCGGGCTGCCCTATCAAGCCCTACCAGCGTGTCTAATATAGCGTTAATAGGCATATTAACTCCTTGTTGACCAATAAGCCTTTGTATGTGTTGCCCCATTAGGGTTCCATTATTTATCTCATCCTGCATAAACTTTACTTTCTGTTGGGGGCCAGCGTCTCCCCATCGAATGCTACCCGATGTAGTCGGAATGGGAACATCAGCGAGCGGAATAGGAGCCCCAGCCAAAGTAAACCCCCCACCCATAATGCTTGTCTCAAACCTCCCTAACTCTTGTTGTGCAATGCCCTGTAACTTCATCCTAGTGTTGGCAGACGCGGCATTAACGGTTTTTGTTAGGTCAGATGGTCTATGCTTTGTTATATATTCTAGGTATGCAGCCTGATACGATGCCCATTGATATGAATCCATGCCAAAAAGAGGTTTATCTTGGAGTAGTTTAGGATCTGTCTTGAGGGTGCCTATCTTACTAAACTCATCGTCCATAGCTGTAACGATATCGGCGTGACTTGCTCCCCTGGCTATGGCTTGCATGGCCGTAGGAGCCAATCCAGTTTCATTCAATTCATTCTCCATTTGCTGGAGACCACCCCCTAGGTAATATCCATTTTCGCTAAGTATTGCTGCTGACTCCATAAATGGCGCTTCCCAATCATAACCGGCGTCGTGTAAAGATTGTGCCAGGGCAGCCATGTCTCTTAGAGTGCCTACGGATGTCTTCCCATAACGTGCCTTTTCCTTTAGAGCCTTTTCATTTAATCCCTTTAGCATCTGGGATCTTCTTTGCCCACCAGGCGTGTGCTGGAGTTTACCCTCTTCATCTCTGTACATAAACTTACGTTCGTCGTGTTTTCGCAAAATCTCTTCTGCGCGAGCTGCCCTTCCTTGTCTATTTCTGCCCCACGCCGCCATTAATGGATTAGAAGAAGAAGCTAGTGCATCCAGTAGGTTTCTACCGCCTTTAGTTCTATCTCCGCTAGTTCTCCAACCCGCCCAGCCAGCACGTGCAGCACTTTTTATATTCTCTTTGCCCCATTTGTATCTTTTAGCAATTGGGCTAAATGGCATTAGAGCTCCCCGCTTTGCTAGAGCACCAACCTTGTTACGCATCTTAGTTAACCCGCCGTAGAACAAACCGGCTCCCTTAACGCCCATTTTCTTCGCGACAATTACACCTCCAATCATTAGCCCTATTACCACAGCCATATCTCCAATAGACGCGGAGATAGTGGCAAGCGTCCCTTTTCCGATGCGGTCTACACTAAGGGGAATGAGTTTTTCTCTGGATGAGGCAGCTTGAACGGCGAGGTATACGAAGAATAAGGATATCGGACCGAACAAAAGCCATTTCATAAATTCAGTCCACCAAGATTTCCATATATTCCCTAAACCACTTATTTTGGGGAATATCCACCCTAACCAAGTAAATGGGAAAAGGATAAGCAAAATCGAGAGCGCGATGTACCTCATAAACATGAGAACAGCTACCGTTAGAAGCGTGAATACGCCGAGGAAAACAAACAAGGCATAGAAAAGCACTTCCGATAGAACCACAGCCGCTTTTTTAAGGCCCTCAGGCTCTTTTATTGCCTTTCCCACAACTTTAAATAGATATTTGCAGTTTTGAGAATCAGTACCCGTCCAGAGTGTGCACTCAAATCCTATTTCTTGACTGATCGTATCATCAGATGAAACCGTATTGCCGGTGAGGTCTTGGCTTGATGGTAAATTTTTGGTCTTACCCAACTCACCCTTAACAATGTTGTTAATAGAGGTTACGAGAGCATCTAGGGCGCCAGGCTCGGCGTAATAACTATATGGGGCATCGCCTGCTCCCAGAGCATGTTCGATTAAACTCTTATAGCCATCCTCGGTAAGATATGTTTCATCGAAGTATAGCACCCCTGGTTCAATAAATAGAGGATCTGGACCCCCTGGGTCTTCCCCACCATGAGCGGCAAGCATTTTATCGGTATGCCTTAGGATCGCTTCTTTCACGGCGCGGCGCGCATCCTCAGAAACATAAATTATTTCATTATCAGGAGTTCTCCCAATGGGCACATAGGAAGTATTAAAAAAATTTGCTTCCTTTTTTTCGCGGCTTCTCAACTCTGCGTCAATTTTTGGAGCTAACTGATCTTCTCTTAGCAAAAAGTAACTTATTATTCCCTCAGCCAAAGGAGTCTCTTCTGGAGTAAGATCAGCTATATTCAGTTGAGCATTAAGCTGGAGGTCTATGCCCAACTTTGGTCGGAAAATCCCCGCAAAACTATTACTCCCAATATTAGACGCCTCAAAAATAACCCGAGAAATAGTATCAACGGGTTTAATGAGCAGGTTAGTACCAATAAAAAGTCCAAAGTTTATCAAAAGTGCTGCCGCAATGAATTTGGGGATAGAAGTTCTTGGTTCTACTAACCAGTCAGCTCTGACCATAGTAGCTATGGCAATGATTAGTATCCCCACAACCAGACCCAAGTTAGCTACCGTCAGCGCAACCCAGAATCCATCCTGGACGATAGGACTGTCCTGGATGTAGCTATTGAGCTCCATAGAGAGCTCCAAAAATCCCGTTACGGCACTGAAGAGAACATTTCCCAGAACTTGAATGACAATGGTTAGTAAGCCGGCTATTCCTTCGGCGACCTCGCCTACCAAACCTCCTATAAAATTACCAAATAGGTCTAAGCCAAAAATGGATGAGATCACGAGACCGATTCCGCCAAGCGCGAAAATCCCAATAGCCTTAACTTTTGCCACCCCCACAATGAGAAAAACACCCAACACCGCTAGGGCTTTGAATAGATTCCTTTTTCTTGAATCCCACATGGGGTATTTATGTAATTATACGCCCTATTTACGGGTTAATGTGTGAATAGACGGGCAAGCCCTTTGATTTGTTCTATAGATAGATTTTGGGGCCGGAGTCTTGGATCCAGCCCAAACTTTTCTAGTTGTTCTGGGGTGGCCCCAAGGGAGCGTAGATTATTGAGAATAGTCTTGCGGGGTTGTTTAAAAAGAACCTTTACTATTTTGTAATATTCATCACTGATCTCCTGTACTTTTTGATTGCCGAAAGGGGTTATTTTAACAACAGCTGAATCTACCTTGGGCGCCGGTCTGAAGGACTTTTTGGATATGTATCTAATGATTTGTGGCTTCGCCCAAAGTTGAATAGTGGCAGCTAAAAGATTCATTTTGGGAGGCTCCGCACAAAGCCTATTAGCCACCTCTTTTTGAAGAGTTAACACAATCAGGGACGGTTTTTGAGAGAGTCCTTGAAGAATGCGCAATAGGTGTCCGGTGATGTAATAGGGGATATTTCCCACCAACTTGTATGGATAGTCTATCTGGGGAATTTGTTTAAGGGCGTCTGCTTGGACAACCTCTAAATTTGGGTATTGATCAATTAATTCGCCCAAGAAAGATTCAATCAGTTCACCGTCTTTTTCTATGGCCATAAGCTTACTTGGAGAATATTTTAAGATTCTCCTGGTGAGCTCTCCGTGTCCTGGGCCTATTTCCACTACAGTATCACCCTCCTTTATCTCTAAAGCTTCGGCAATACGCTCAAGAACTTTGTGGTCTTTGAGAAAATTCTGCCCTAGAAATTTCTTAGCCAACACGGGTGCTTATTATTTTTTCCAACTCCTCGACTGCCATTGGAATTCTTCTTCGGTCAGAAAGTAGTAATCGCTTGGTTTATCCGATGGGCGACGCGCTCTGGTGGTGGCAGAGGTAGTGAGCTGAAATTCTCTGTGGCGCTCCAAGAGAGTTTTAATGAGAGTTCTTTCTCCAGTTCCACTAGATCCAGAGATTATGAAAATAGGATTTGATAGGTTCATTTAATCTAAGTAAATAGCGTCTTCCTCAAACTGCCCTGCCTTTTTGAAGCTGATCAACTCGGGAGGCATTTCATACAAGAAACGAGAGGCTATCGAGTGGAAGCTTAAGGTCAGATTCTCTTTGGCCCTGGTCATCGCAACGTACATTAATCTTCTCTCCTCCTCGATATCTTCTTCGTTGAAAAATGAGCGATGGTGAGGAAGCGTTCCGTCATTTACGCCCGCGATGTAAACGTCATCGAACTCAAGACCTTTGGCGAGGTGGATGGTCATCAGCTTCACCGGAGCATCTTTTTCGCCCAGTCGATTGATACTGTCGTTGGCATTGAGGAGAGCAACGCGCTCCATAAATTCTTCCAAAGAATCAAACCCGGAGGCAAAACTAATCAACTCGCGCACATTCTCTGTTCGCTCCAGTGCGTTATCAAACTTTTTTACCAAATATTCAAAGTAATCGGTGGTCTTGAGGATGTATCCAGTTAACTCCATTAAGCCTAGTGTTTTAGCCATTGCTGGAAGCTCTTTGATTAATCTTTCGCCGATTTTTTTCAAGAATGATTTCTCAATCCTTTCCCTACTAATCTGATCTTTGGGATTTAGGGCATACCGTAGGGGTGCCAAAATGTCTTTAATCTCCTTTCGATCATAAAATTTAACGCCTCCATACATTTCGTATGGAATAGAATTGAAATTGAGAGCCTGCTCAAGAGCCCGGGACTGGGCATTGGTGCGATACAAAATGGCGGAATCTCTAAACCCCTTTGATATTATTTTTGAAGCTATTGAGTCTGCCTCCTCTTCTGCGGAGTAGGTACCCAGGACACACACGGGTGCTCCTTTGGGGTTTTGGGTCCAGAGTTTTTTTCTGATCTGGAGACGATTATTTTCAATAACTTTGGCGGCAGCCCCCACTATGTTTGAAGTTGAGCGATAGTTTTCTCCTAAATGAACGATTTTTGCTCCGGGCCAATCCCTTTCAAAATCCAGAAAAGTTTTAATGTTGGCTCCTCGGAAAGCGTAGATTGATTGTTGGTCGTCTCCCACTACATTCAAATTTCCATGTTCTTTGGAGAGTAGTTTTATTAAAACATATTGAGCGTGGTTGATGTCTTGGTACTCATCTACAAGAATATGGTCAAATTGATCCTGATATTTTTTGAGCTTCACGGGGTTTGCGGACAAAAGCTCGACAACTTTAGTTATTAAATCATCAAAGTCGAAAGCATTTTGTTCTTTAAGTCGAACTTCATAATCTAAAAAAACTTCTCTAACGGGAGACTCCAAGCTGTCGGAAGTTAAGAGTTCCATCTTTGCATTTGATATATCCTTAAGGAAAAGCGCAGAAGAGATTTTTATATTTTCTGGAAGCCCAAGAGATTTGACCGACTTTTTGATAACTCTTAGTGAATCATCGTCATCGAATATAGAAAAACCGTGATTGCGCGTTAGGCTTTTGGCTTCTTTGCGTAGAATGCGTGCACCGAAAGCGTGGAAGGTTCCAATATAGGGAAGTTTCTTTTTGCCAGTGCGGTGAACCCCCTCAAGGATGCGCTTGCGCATCTCATCAGCCGCCTTATTGGTGAAGGTAATGGCCACAATCCGCTCCGGATCCACCTTGGAATTTATAAGGTATATAACACGTTCCGTGAGAGTGCGGGTTTTCCCAGATCCAGCTCCAGCAGTTACCAAAAGTGGGCCTTGACCGTGGCATACAGCCTCTTTTTGACTATCACTCAAATTCATGGTCTTTTGCTTGATTTCTTAGGGGAGGATATTACTATTACTTATACTATTAGTAGAATATCACAAAACTTACCGAGCTGGTTGCGCGGTGTGACCCTACCGGTAATCCTTATTTTAGGAGTCTTAATGACCGATCTGGCCTTTTTTAGGCAGGCTACTCCAGCCTCTTCCCCGGACCCGCGGTTAATAGAGGAAGATCTACTTGTAAACTCAGAAGCCGGTGCTTTATTAAGTAATGCCGGACCAGTAGAGGAGATTGACCATACGGATGCCTATGCTGATTTTGCTGGATTCGCGTTGGTTGAGAAAAGCTCTCTATCTGGTACGGGAGACTCTTTAAAGGACAGAGTTGGGGAAGAAGATGTTCTAACTTATACCGTCGAAGACGGAGATACCCTATCGAGCATTGCCACAACCTTTGGCATCTCAGTAGGTGATATTTTAGAAGCAAACGATAAGGGTAGTAGCTTGATCCGTCCCGGAGAGGAACTCGCCATATTACCCGTTTCGAAAAGTGGCAGGGTTATAACAAAAAATACAGAGAGTATAGGCACAGTAGCGGAGAATGCATACTTTATCCGTCCGGTGGATGGGGGGTTAAACTGGGGGATTTTACATGATTCAAAGTATATGCCCGCAGTCGATTTTTCTAAGGCTTGCGGATCAGAAATTTACGCAGCAGCTGAAGGGACGGTTACGCGAGTGGGCGATCCCGCCAATTATAACAGTGGGTACGGAGGGTACGTTATTATAAGTCACCCCAACGGCACACGCACTCTTTACGCGCACAATTTGGGAAATATTGTTGAGGTCGGAGAACAAGTTTCACAGGGTGAACACATTGGAAATGTGGGGAGCACTGGGTTCACTCGCGGAAGTACTGGGTGTCACGTGCACTTTGGAGTATTAGGTGCTTCCAATCCATTCGTGAAATAAAAATGCACCCACCCTTCATCCACAGGCGTTTATTGTTTGCAGAACTTTTTCTACTCTACTGTACTGTTTATACAAACTTCGGAGATTACCTAATCCTGCGTTACTAGATTAAGACCTAGTCCTTGCACCCCTTGCAAACAGCGCTTTCTGGATTCGCATTTAGTAGCTCAGGCTCTATTTCTTTCCCACAGTCTTCGCATACTCCGTAGGTTCCAAATTCCATTCTACCCAAAGCTATATCAATATTAGTTACCCTTTCTTTTAAAGTTTTAATGGTTGCCAACGTATTGATTGCCTCTTCGCTTTCATCCGCTTCTTCGTTGTCTACTCCGGGAGAATCACCAAAATCCATGTCTTTACCCAGAACTTTAATATTCTCTTCAATGCGTTTTTTCTCTCCCAGAAGAGTTTGTTTTAATTGATCTAGCTTATCTTTCGGAATGGCCATTTCACTTATTGTACTCACCGTCAATTGAGAAAGCCAATAGGGGCCCATATAATTGAGGTAGCTATGATTCATGGATTGTCCGGCAAAGTAAAAGCTCTAGGCCTCAACTATGTTGTAATAGACGTAGGGGGTGTGGCCTATAAGGTCTATATTTCTCTCAATGAAGAAAGACTCCCCAGAGAGGGGCAAAATATCAGCGTTTATACTTATCTAAACGTTAGAGAGGGGGGAATGGATCTTTTTGGTTTTTTTGCAGAAGAAGGACTGCAACTCTTTGAAGCCCTTATTTCGGTTTCTGGAGTGGGCCCCAAGTCAGCTATGTCCATATTGAGCGTGGGCTCGGTGGATCAAATTACTGCGGCGATAGCCAAAGGAGAGCCGGAGCTCTTGAGACGTTCATCTGGAGTGGGAAGGAAAACAGCGGAGCGCATTATAGTGGAGCTTAAAGATAAAGTAGCCCCATCTGGGGGAAAGGATGCTGTGCGTCTTGCCGAGTCTGACCAGGATGTTTTTGAAGCTCTCCTAAGTCTTGGGTACCCAAGAAGAAAAGCAGAGGAAGTACTTAGGGATATTGATCCCAAACTTACGGATGTACGGGATCGCCTTAAAGAAGCGCTGCGTTTAATTAAAAATTAATGGTAAGAACCCTTAAATACATCTTAACTAAAGTCCTCAAACCTTTGGGAGTATTAAGTCTGTATCATATAGCGTTAGCATTTGGCGGTGCATTATTTTCTGGATTCCCATCAAAAAAATTGAAAGTGATCGGAGTAACTGGCACCAAAGGCAAATCGACCACACTAGAGTTGATAAATGCAGGACTGGAAGTTGCTGGCAAGAAAACTACCCTAGCCTCATCCGTAAGATTTAAGGTGGGGGATCGGAGTAAACCAAATAGTACGGGGAATACGATGCCCGGAAGAGGGTTTTTGCAAAAACTCATGGCGGATGGACTCAAGGTCGGATGCGAGTACGCTCTTCTAGAGGTGGTCTCCGAGGGAATTGTGCAATCTAGACATAGATTTATTGATTTCGATGCGGCTGCGTTCGTGAATTTACATCCAGAACACATTGAATCTCACGGAGGATTTGAAAACTATCGGGACGCCAAGCTTAAATTTTTTGAAGATGTAGAAAGATATTCTTCAAAAAAGGACGTGAGGTTTTTTATAAACCAAGATGATGATAATGCCAATTATTTTATTAATGCAGTGGATAGCGAGAGTGTGGTTTTGACTACCAAGACCAATAAGGAGCTTAAAATGCCCGGAGATTTCAATCTGCAAAACGCGGGTCTCGCCGAGGCCATTCTGCGCTTCCTGGAAATTAGTGAAAAAGACATTGAGAAAGCATTTAGAGAATTTGCCGGTGTTCCAGGAAGGATGGAGATTTTGCAAGAGCGACCGTTTGGAGTAATTGTCGATTACGCCCACACCCCGGATTCGTTGGAGGCGGTATACACTAGCGTGAAAAAAATGTTTAAGGGAAATCTGATTGGCGTTTTTGGCTCTATGGGAGCACTTGGTCCCTTGGGGGGAAGAGATAGGTGGAAGCGTCCGAAAATGGGTGAGATTGCGGCAAAGTACTGTGAGGAAATAATTCTTACGGATGAAGACCCGGTAGATGAAGATCCAACTCAAATTTTGGAAGAAATAGAAAGAGGGATAAAAGACAAACACAAGGTGAAAAAGATTTTAGACAGGCGGCAGGCCATAAGGGCGGCTTTGGATTTAGCTCAAAGGGGGGATGTGGTGGTTGTAACCGGCAAGGGCAGCGAACCTTACATCAGAATAGCTAAGGGAAAGCGCATCCCCTGGTCGGATGTAGGAGTCGTTAAAGAACTACTTAGGAAATGAAACTTACTTTTGCGGGGGGCGCTAGGGCAGTGACCGGAGCAAACTATCTTCTAGAGACGGGAGAGAGCAAGATTTTAATTGACTGTGGTTTACGTCAGGGTGGTAGAATGTGCGAAGAAGAAAACTATACGCCCTTCTCTTACGACCCAAAGACGATTGACGCTCTCTTTGTGACCCACGCCCATATAGACCACGTAGGGAGAGCTCCTAGACTTTACAAAATGGGGTTCAGGGGAGATGTGTTTTCAACCGAGCCCACAAAAGAGTTCGCCGAAGAACTTTTAAGAGACTCCCAAGATCTCCTTCTTAGAGAAGCTAAGAATGCAGGAAAAGAAATACTTTACGACGACAAAGATATTGACGGACTTTTGAGTCTATGGAAAACCACAGGATATCATAAAGAAATCCTTTTGAAAGATCTAAAGATCCAATTTTTTGATGCGGGGCATATTCTGGGTTCTGCCTCCATATTGGTAGAAACCGAAGGGAAGAAAATTCTATTTTCAGGAGATATAGGCAACTCTCCGGCGCCTCTGGTAAAAAATCCAGAGAAAATTGAAGGGGCAGATTACGTTCTAATTGAATCTGCATATGGGGGACGTCTGCACGAAGATAAAGATCAACGTAAACAAATTCTAGAAAATGTGATTGAGGAGACAGTTAAAGGGGGCGGAACATTAATGATTCCCGCCTTTGCAATGGAACGCACCCAAGAACTTCTGTACGAATTAAATAATTTAATTGAGGCAGGGCGCATTCCCCAAATTCCAGTATTTTTAGATAGCCCCTTGGCTATCAAATTAACGGCGATATACCACAAATACGCGAATAACTCAGAGTACATAGACAAAAAGTCTATAGAGCTTTTCCGCAAGGGAGACGCTATATTTCGTTTTCCCGGGTTAGAGTTTGTTTTAAAAACAGAAGACTCTAAAAGAATTGTCGAAAAAAAGGGCCCCAAGATAATTATCGCTGGCAGCGGCATGTCTAATGGAGGAAGGATAGTACGCCACGAAGCTCACTATCTTAAAGACGAAAAAAATACTCTCCTTATTATCGGATATCAAGCACACGGGTCCTTGGGAAGAGTTATTCTAGATGGAGCAAAGAGTGTGAAGATTGTGGGAGAAGAAGTGCCGGTTAGGGCCCAAGTGAAGGCTATTGGAGGATATAGCTCCCACGCTGACCAGAATGATTTACTGGGTTGGCTGCGTCCCATGAGAGAAACTCTAAAAAGGGTTTTTATAGTCCAAGGAGAAGAAGACCAAATGAGTATTCTAGAGGTAGCCATTGAAGACAAGCTAGCGATAGAGGCGGTAGTTCCCCAGATTGGCGATAGTGTCGAGTTGTAGATTATACTTCCTATATGACATTGGGAGACAATCCAAGGTTCAAGATCTGCGTATCTGGAGCTGCCGAAACTGGGCACTGCGGAGAAGACGCCTTTGAAGTTGCGTATAATCTTGGCAAAGAAATAGCTCGCCACAATTGCATTCTCGTGGAGGGGGCGACCACAGGCTTCCCGTATTTTGCGGCTAAGGGGGCAAAAGAGGCAGGAGGAGTGGTGGTTGGCTTCTCCCCCGCTCACACCGAAAGGGAGCACATTGAAAGCTATGGCTTACCCATAGATTATAGAGACCTCATTGTCTATACTGGTTTTGGATATTCAGGAAGAAACTTAATTTTGACGAGAGCGGCAGATGCAGTTATAAGCGGATGTGGGAGGGTAGGGACCATTAATGAATTTACTATTGCCTTTGAGGATAGGAAGCCCTTGGGGATTTTGGAGGGGTCTTGGGATACGGATGAACTAATTAAGGCCATTATCGAAAAGTCGTATAGGGCCGAAGAGATGAAAGATAAGATCATATTCGAGAACGATCCGAGGGCCTTAGTGGAAAAGCTTATAGAGATAATTAAGAAAGACAAGGGGACAAATGGTACGCTTAAAAGGAAGAATATCGATTAAAGGTCTAATCATATTTACTAAGATATGGAAAAACGTAAATCAATTGGGGAGGTAACACACTACTACGGTGATTTGAAGGTGGCCGTGGTGAAATTCAACAGAACGGTAAAGGCAGGAGAGAAAGTACACTTCAAAGGTGCTACGACCGACTTCGAACAAACACTCGATTCAATGCAGTTCGACCACAAGGAGGTTGAGGAGGCCAAGAAGGGAAAGGAGGTGGGGGTGAAGGTGAAAGATAAGGTGCGAGCGGGAGACGAAGTGTGCGAAGTCTAGGATCTAAATGCCTTTATTCACAGAAATTACTATTGCTTTGGTTTTGGCCGCAGTGTTTGGGTTTGTAGCTCACCTACTACGCCAGCCTCCTATTATCGGATTTATCTTTGCTGGATTGGCTGTGGGATTTTTGTCCAACCCTGAACTGGGAGGGGTAGAATTTATTGAAGGTTTGGCGCCCATTGGAGTAGCGCTTCTCCTTTTTCTGGTGGGGCTAGAGTTGGATTTTAAAAGCTTAAGAAGTGTTGGGTTGCCTGCTTTAATTACAGGACTCGGACAGATCATTTTCACTTTTGGTATCGGATATTTTATCACTACGGCCCTAGGATTCGCCACTATCCCAGCCATTTACATATCAATTGCCCTGACTTTCTCATCGACCATCATTGTCGTGAAGCTCCTTTCTGAAAAGAAAGAGCTCACCAGCCTTTACGGAAGGATCGTGGTCGGGTTTTTACTCCTTCAGGACTTCGTAGCCATCTT